>JAQNCM010000606.1 GCA_029237615.1 Mucilaginibacter sp. | reverse complement strand
TGGGTCTGCGGCCGGATTTTGACATGGTTCTCTGGCGCATCTTCTACACGCCAGACGACCTGAGCGAGATGATGGCCGAGCTGATGGCCACACCGCTCGGTGGCTACCTCGAGGTCGCCAACAACTACATCTCGATGACGAAACGTTCGCAGTACCTGATCGGCCATGAGCACGAAGGCCAGCACGATTCGCGCGGCGCTATCCGTCCCGGAGGGCAGAAGTACATCTTCATCTATCCCTTCTGGAAGACGCGCGCCTGGTACCTGTTGCCGATCGAGGAGCGTCAGCGCCTGATGACTGAGCACATCCGCATCGGCCACCTCTATCCGCGCGTCAAGCTGAACACCACGTACTCGTTCGGTCTCGACGACCAGGAGTTTGTCGTTGCCTTCGAGAGCAACTACCCGGAGGACTTCCTCGACCTTGTGCAGCAATTGCGCGAGACGGAGATCAGCGCGTACACGCTGAAGGACACGCCGATCTACACCTGCATCCGCATGACGCCTGAGGCGATGCTCGACCGCCTCGGCTGACCGCATGCCAGCAACCAGAAAGGCAGCAGCGAAGCCGGCAGGACGCAAGACGCAGCCCGCAAGGGCTGCGGTCGCGCCTGCCATCACGAAGGCAAGATCGCTCGCAACAAAGCAGCGCAAGCGTGCGTTGAAGACATCACCCGAGCGCATCGCCAGGATTCTGGCTGGCCTCGAGAAGGCCTACCCCGGCGCGACCTGCGCTCTGCTTCACCGGAACGCCTGGGAGCTGCTGATAGCGACCATCCTTTCTGCGCAGTGCACAGACGCGCGCGTTAACGTGGTGACGCCCACCCTCTTCCGCGCCTTCCCCACTCCTGCAGCGATGGCCCGCGCTTCGTTGCCGGAACTTGAGGATCTGATCCGCACTACAGGCTTCTTCCGCAACAAGGCGAAGTCTATCTCGGGCGCGGCCAGGCAAGTCGTCGAGCAATTTGGGGGCAAGGTTCCCCAGACCATGGCAGAGCTGCTGACGCTGCCCGGTGTGGCGCGCAAGACCGGCAACGTCGTGCTCGGGACGGCGTATGGAATCGCCGACGGCATCGTGGTCGATACGCATGTGCTGCGACTCTCGCGCCGGCTCGAACTGACAGCGAACGTCGAGCCAGTCAAGGTCGAGCAGGATCTGATGAAGATCATCCCGAAAGGCCACTGGATCGAGTTCAGCCATGAGCTGATCCTGCACGGCCGCGCCGTCTGCATCGCGCGCAAACCGCGCTGCGCAGACTGCACGATTGAGTCAGAGTGCGACTCCAGCGACAAGACCTGGTCGAGCCACTAAGGTGCAGAACCTGTACTTCCCTGCTGCGCACCGCCGGAGCGCAGCAGCCCTTCGCAAGCCCGCACTAAAGCATCGAGCGTAGCCGCCTCGGCTTCCGCCGCAACAGAAAGCCCCGCTTCCCGCAAAGCCGCCGAAGTGACCGGTCCGATCGAAACACACGCGACCTCCAGCGGCATTGTGAGCCCAGCCTCTGCCAGCACCTGCTGCAGATTCCTGACAGTCGAACCGCTCGTGAAGACGATCGCATCCGGCAATGCAATCCGCGTGAAGATCTCTTTCGCGCGCTCGGCTGAATCGGTCGGCATCACCGTCCAATACGCGTCGACGATCTTGAGCTCCGCTCCAGCCGAGCGCAACGCATCCGGCACCACATCACGCGCCGCCCTGGCCCGCACCAGCAGCACACGTTGTCCGGAGACGCGCGGGGCCAGCGTCGCGGCGAGCACCTCACCGACATATCGCTCAGGCATCAGCTCGACTGCGAGACCGAGCTCCTTGAGTGCATTCGCTGTGGAGGGCCCGACGGCAGCTATCCGAAGGTGGCCCAGAGCGCGCGGATTCAGCCCTGCCGCGGCGAGCCGTTCGCCGATGACGCGCACTGCATTCGCGCTGGTCACAACCAGCCACTGATACTCCGTTGCGCCTCTCAGCGCTTGATCGAGCGGTGCGAACGAATCAGGGGGGATGGTCTCGATAGTGGGCAGCAACAGCACCTCGGCGCCACGCTGCTCCAGCAGTTCGCGCAGGCTGCCGCTCTGCCGCTGCGCTCGCGTCACCACGATGCGCTTTCCGGCCAACGGACCCGGCATCACGTCGCAGGGCGCTGCTCGGCCAGCAGTTGCAGCGCGCCCTGCCGGAGCAGCGCATCCGCGAGCCTCAGCCCCAATGCCTCCGCCCCGCGGTCGGCTGTGCCTCGCTCTTCTGCGCGCAGAATGGTCGCGCCATCCGGCGAAGAGACGCAGCCCAGGATGCGGTAATCCTCGCCCGTGCGGCGGCAGTAAGCGCCGATCGGCACCTGGCAGCCACCACCCAGCGCGCCGAGAGCCGTGCGCTCGGCGGTCACAGCGAAGCGCGTATCTGCATCGTCCAGGGCGCCCAGGAGATCCCGCATCGCATCATCCCCGGCGCGGCATTCGATCCCGAGTGCACCCTGTCCTGGCGCCGGACACAGTACATCCTCATGGAAGCGCTCGCGCACCCACTCCGTTCGCTCCAGGCGATCGAGCCCGGCCGCGGCCAGCACAGCCGCGTCTACCTGGCCATCGGCCAGTTTGCGCAGCCGTGTATCCACATTGCCGCGAAACTCCACATACTCAAGGTGAGGCCAGCGCGCCCGCAGTTGCGATTGGCGCCGCAGGCTACTAGTACCCACACGGGCCCCTGGCGACAAGGTTTCCATACTGCTGTATTGAGTGGAGACGAAGACGTCCCGCGGGTCGACCCGTTTCGTCACAGCAGCGATGACGAATGGCGCGGCCAGTTCTGTCGGCAGATCCTTCAGACTGTGGACGGCTAGATCGATCTGCCCGGACAGCAGCGCCTCTTCGATCTCCCGGGTAAACATCCCTTTCGAACCAACGCGCGCGAACGGAACGCCCTGCAACCGGTCGCCGGTCGTCGTAATGGTGGTGATACTCACGTCCTGCCCGGAGGCGCGAAGCGCCGCTGCGATGTGATGAGCCTGCCAGAGCGCGAGCCGCGAGCCGCGCGAACCGATGCGGATCAACGTCGGCTCGCCTCAACCGCTTCCGGTGTGGTTTCTTCGGTTGCGGAGCCGCCGACGGCTGCCGCCGCATTTTCCACACCGGTCGTGAGACCAAAGATCTGCTGCACCGCCTCAGCGATCGTCGGATCGCCAACCCGCGCAGCCGACTTCAGCGCCTGCAGCGGCTGGTGCAACACCTTGTTGATCAGACCGCGGGTCAAGGCCTCGACCGCATTCCGCTGCTCCGGCGTCAGGCTCTGCAGCTTCCCCTGCATCCTGCGCAGCTCTGTCTGCCGCATCTCTTCCATGGACTGCTGCAGTGAGACGATGGCCGGCACCGCGCTTCGCGTCTGCTGCCCGCTGGCATAGCGCTCCACCTCCGCCTGCACGATCGCCTCGGCTTCCCGGGCCTCGCGGCTGCGCTCGTGCAGGTGGGACACGGCCACGGATTGAAGATCGTCGATGTCGTATACGAAGGCGCCTTCGAGCTTGTTTACCTCTGGCGCTACGTCGCGCGGAACGGCAATGTCGACAAAGATCATCGGCCGGTTGCGCCGGCGCTGCAGGAACTGCTGCACCTGCTCGCGACGGAAGATGGGCTGCGGCGAGCCCGTGGAGGTGATCAGGATGTCTGCCTGATCGGCCACCGTGTAGAGATCTTCGAAGCGTATCGCGCGACCACTGAAGCTCTGGGCCAACGGTATGGCCCGCTCGAAGGTGCGGTTGGTGATCAGGATTGAGCCAGCACCCTGCTGCATCAGGTGCCGGGCCGCCAGTTCGCTCATTTTGCCGGCCCCTACCAGCATCACTGACTTGCCTTCGAGCGTCCCGAAGATCTTTTTCGCCAGATCCACCGCCACCGATGCGACCGATACGGAAGCTGTGCCAATCTGCGTCTCGGTGCGCACGCGCTTGGCCACCGTGAAGGTGGTCTGCAGCAGTCGCTCCAGCGAGGCCTGCACCGCACCCACGGACCGCGCCGTAGAGTAGGCGTCCTTCACCTGCCCCAGGATCTGCGGCTCGCCCAGCACCATAGAGTCCAGGCTCGAAGCCACGCGGAACAGATGGCGCACGGCGTCGCTGTCTTCGTACTGGTAGAGATGGGGCCGCAGCAACTCCGCGTCCAGGGAGAAGTAGCTGCGCAGGAACTCCATCACGTCCGGCG
>JAQNCM010000369.1 GCA_029237615.1 Mucilaginibacter sp. | reverse complement strand
GCTGCCTTTGCCCAAGGCTATCGCGATTGATTCAGGAAGCGGATCAAGTACATCGCTCAGTTTGCGCCAGTCGGTAAGGCCGCCTGTAAGTATCATCACGCCAAAAGTCAAAAATATTAAAGTTCCCAATCCGTAAATATAACCCTTGGGGATGTTGCGTTTAGGTTCCTTAACTTCTTCGGCAACCATGGCTACGCCTTCAATGGCAAGGTAAAACCAAACAGCAAACGGGATTGCAGCTAGAATGCCTCTCCACCCAAATGGCATAGGGTGACTTGTATAATTATTCATTTTAAAATGCGGAGCAACAACGCCCATAAACAGCAAGAGCTCGGCTACAGCTAATAGAGTGATAAATAACGTAAACACAGCCGACTCCTTCACCCCCAGGATATTAATAACCATAAAAATTATGTTAAAAAATATTGCCGATGATATAACAGGTATTGCCGGGTACAAAAAATGCAAATAGCTACCTAATGATGCTGCAATAGCAGGAGTAGCAAATAAAAAATCGATAAGCGTAGCATACCCTGCAATAAAACCACCAATAGGACCCATTGCCCGATAAGTATAGGCAAATGCCCCACCGGCGTGCGGTATGGAGGTAGTAAGCTCGGTATAGCTAAAAACAAAGGTAACGTACATGATGGTAACAACCACAGTAGCTATAAGGAAGCCAATAGTACCTGCAGCCTTCCATCCATAATTCCATCCGAAATATTCTCCGGATATCACCAGCCCTACCGCGATGGCCCATAAATGCACAGGTTTTAATACACGATTTAACTGCACTGTTGTATCATTTGCCATAGGCTTTGCGTTATGATTATTGCCGCCTTAAAATACTGAAAAAGGCGATTATTACCAAATCGCTGAATGTTATAGAATTGTTACTGATTTTGGCAAAACTTTTTATGAATTTAACATCATTAAAACATAAAATTATCAAAACACCTTTAGCTTTGTAGTGTTCCATTATTACTGAATTAACAGTGATTTTAGAATAAAAATATGTTACGTATTGTAGTCCCGTCAAATAGTAATTCAAACATTAATTTCTCAACTTTTGAGCAATATGAATTACCAGCGCCCCTGGACGGTGCAGACGCTGAAATTAATAACGATTTAATATTGAAGTTTGAGGATGAAGAAGAGGCAATAACTTATGCTGATCAACTTGAAAATTTAGCTGCAGGTTTGAAAGACAAAAGCACTCCTCAATATTTCGCTATAGGTGATATAATTATGGCAATAAGAAATGATGAATTTATACAGAGCTATTCACGATAATATTAACACTAAAATTTGATTATATGTTACGTATCAACCTTCCTTCAACCGGTCCTGCTCCTATAACCTCTGCCGATTTTAAAAATTACCAATTGCCTATTCCTTCTAAGGGAGTAAAAGAAAAAGGTAAAAAAAATACGGTACTGATGTTTGATAACGAGTATGAAGCTGTAGTTTATGCTGATAAGCTGGAAGAAATTGTCACTACAGTCAGTAAAAGCTCGCCTTTGAAAAACATCCTGAGAGACACCGTAACCGCCATCCGCAATGACGACACGATTAGAAATTACCTTGAGTATTCATCAATTTATATATGGTTGAAGAATTGGGTAAGAACCATCCGGTCGGTTATAAAACCATCTCCTTTCATACGGTAAATCACCAGGATTGATCAATGTTACAATTGCCAGGGCCAACTTATGATATAACCATCGGCCCATGTATCAATTGTGGTAATTTTTCAACTGATTTCCATTCTCAAACGTAAACTAAGCATCAAACTTTTCCAATAACTTCAACAGCGTTTCAAAGTCTTTTGGATAGGGTGCATGAATGGTTATATCTTTTCCATCAACCAATTTAAAACTTACCTCATAAGCGTGCAGGGCAAAACGTTTCATTATAGGTTGCTCTTCCTGGTCTTTGCCTAAGTGATATTTACGTTTAATTTTTGACAGAAAGACCGGAAGTCCTTTATACATCTCATCCCCGGCAATGGATGCCCTTTGCGTGGCCAGGTGAATTCTGATCTGGTGCATCCGGCCTGTTACCGGACGGCATTCAACCAGCGTATAATGCTTAAAATACTTTAATGACTGGAACCATGTTTCGGCTCTTTTACCTTCCTGCCTGCTTATTGTTACGTTCCCTTTGCCAACATTTAATATCGGAAGGTCAATTAACAGATTCTCAAACACATGAGTACCATCAATGATGGCATGATATACTTTCTTTACCTGGCGCTTTTCAAACTGCATACTTACTGTTCGGTATGCTTCGGGATTTTTAGCAATAATAAGAGCGCCTGACGTTTCTTTATCAAGCCGGTGACATATCTGTGCATCTCCGGAGTAAACCTTTGCCAATCGCAGCATATTCACTTCACCGCCTTCACGCTCATCCAGCGAACTGATAAACGGGGGTTTGTTTACAACTATTATGTCGTCATCTTCAAATAGTATCAGGTCGGCAAACTTAGGAATCTTCATATTAAATTTAATAGCCGGCAAAAATACGGTTAATAATATAAATAATGGATCAAGTGTCAGGCTTACTTTGCCGGGACGAAATAGTTATACCTAATGTATTTAAACGCAAGATTATATTAATCTAAAACAAATTTTAACTGAAATGGTTAAATATTTCATAACAATTAATAAATTATTTATCCTAACTGTGAAATAACATGAGTACCAAGTCAACCCAACCTGAAGAAAAGGGATTTTTCGAGAAGGTTAAAGAAACGATTGAGGAACTTTGGGACGGAACCAAAGACAAAGCCGAAGATATAAAAGACACCGCCGAAGACACTTACGATAACATAAAAGAAAAGGCAGGAGATACCTTTGAAGGTATCAAGGAAAAAACTTCTGATACCATTGAAGGCATAAAAAAGAAGGTTACTGCTAAAAAACCAACAGCAGCCAGAAAAACAACTACGGCTAAACATACTGTAGGCGATAAGGCGGCATCAGCTGCAACCAAGGCAAAAACTGCTGTTTCTGACGCCAAAGCAAATGTGACATCAAAGGCAAAAGAAGAAACTTCACATGCTAAAAAGCCGGCCGCTGATGTAAAAGCGAAGGCTGATGCTGAAAAAGCTAAGAGCGGAACCGCCGGTGAAAAAAAAGCTGAAGGTGGCAAAACAACCAAAGCGAAATCTACAACTGCTGCAAAGAAAAAGGCTCCTGCAGCACATTAAGTTTAATGTTATAATAAACAAGGCGGCTATTTAACCGGCCGCCTTGTTTTTATAAGGAACTACGCATCAAACTTGTAGCCAACACCCTTCACTGTTGCTACCACGTCATCACCTAATTTTTCGCGGAGCTTACGGATATGTACATCTATGGTGCGGTTAGTCACTACTACCGAATCCTCCCATATGTTTTTAAGGATCACCTCGCGGGTGTAAACCTTACCCGGTTTTGAAGCAAGCAAATAAAGTAACTCGAACTCCTTTTTAGCTAAAACCACTTTGTTGCCTCCCTGGTAAACCAGGTAAGCTTCGCGGTCGATAACCAGGTTACCTATTTCAAGTTTATTGTCTGTCACATCTTCGGCAGGTGCGTTACGGCGAAGTATGGCATTAATACGGCTAACCAATGCGCGTGGCTTAATAGGCTTTGCAATATAATCATCAGCGCCAACGTTAAACCCGGCAATTTCCGAATATTCCTCGCTCCTGGCAGTTAAAAATACCATAAACGTATTTTTAAATTCGGGCATGGTACGCATTATGCGGCAGGCTTCAATTCCATCCATTTTCGGCATCATAATGTCAAGAACGATCAGATCAGGCAATGATCTTTTTGCCTCTGCTACTGCTTCCTGTCCGTTACGTGCTAAAAATACCTGGTAGCCTTCTTTTTTCAGATTATATTCAATCAGCTCTAAAATATCGGGCTCATCATCAACAATAAGAATTTTCTGTTTGTTAGAGTTACTCATTTAAGTTGAATTTTTGCATAAAAGTATATACAAAAAAGAAGCTAACGGTTAATTGAATATTAACAAATTGTTAAATACTACTTTATTTTAACGATTTGTTGAGACTTATTAAATGTTTTGTTTAAAAATTCTTCAAGATCGGCACCTCTTAAATTCTTCGCCACTATAACTCCCTGTGGATCAATTAGAAAGTTCGTCGGAATGGCTTCCACATGGTATAACCGTTCAACAGGGCCTTCAAAGTTTTTTAGATCTGATGCATGGTTCCATACCAGCCCATCTGTTTTAACAGCTTGCTGCCATTTAGTTTTATCCTGATCCAGTGAGATTCCTAATATATTAAGCCCCAGCGGATGATAAATTTTATATTGTTTTACAACATTAGGATTTTCCTGCCTGCAAGGTGCACACCAGGAAGCCCAAAAATCAAGCAAAACATATTTTCCTTTATAATCAGATAATTTTACGGGCGTACCGTCAATACCAGAGGTGGTAAAATCAGGCGCTCTATGTCCAATTGATACAGGTTCCATAGCTTTCATTGCCTTAACAAAACGCTGCACAGCCAAATTGTTGGTAAACTTGCCATTCAATGCATCAGCATAAGCAATCAGTTGCGGTTCATATTTGGTTGGATCAAGGGAGGTTGCTGCATAAAAAGCAGCCAGCGAGGTCTTATTTTTGTCGACAAACTTTAAAACATCAGCACCATACGATGCCATTATTTTGTCGAATTGTGGTTTGTAAATACTGATTAAAGAATCAGATTGTTTGCCTAATGCTTGTGATTTACTTTCAAATTGCTGACTGATCACGGTGCTTTTTTCGGCGTAAAAATTACTAATTTTATTGAACTCTTTTATCTTTTCAGATTCATCCGAGCCCGAGATCTGATAAGCGCTTGTTTTATCGGTAAGGTTGGTTGAAAAATCAATATTATCACCATTCTTAGCTATAAAATCGAATATGGTACTCCCTATCCTAAGCTTAAACAAATTTGCATAAGGCGCCTGAGACTTAAACTGAAATTTGTTCTGGTCGCTTAAATTGGTTGAATCAACAAGTTTAATTTGCGTACTATCAGTAGTAAACAAGTAGATTTTTTTTAAACTTCCCGGGTTGTTTATGGTACCCGAAATTACAAACGAGTTATTGTCCTTACATGAAAAGATAAACAGGGACAATATAAAAATGCTGCACGGTATTAAATACTTTTTCATTGATAGTTTCTTATTGATATGAGAGATGAGATTTCAGATATGACATTTTATACTCAAGATTAAATGTAAGAACTACCTGGTTATTATTAATCATTTAATTCTCATTTCTCACCTCTCACATCTCCTGTCTCAAATTTTTTACTTTGATTCTAATTCTTTAATTAACAGCTGGTTGGTTTTCTGCGGATCAATTTTACCTTTTGAGCTTTTCATAATTTCTCCCATAAACAAACCCAACACGCCTTTTTTACCTTTTCGATACTCTATCACCTTGTCGGGATATTTAGCAATTGCGTCCTGTATAAACCTGTCAACATCAGTTTTATTCTCGTTGATAAAGAGATTCAGCTCTACGGCCAGTTCCTCAGCGCTTTTACTGGTTTTCAATAAAGCCGGAAATATTTGTTGGGTAGCTAATGAATTATTGATCTTGCCTGAATCAACCAGTTTGATCAGCTCAGCCAAACGCACGGGGTTAAGTTCAAAATCGACTATTGATCTTCCCGTTTCATTTAAATACGATTTAACGGAGCCCATTAGCCAGTTAGCAGCTGCTTTATAATTATCAGTCAATTTTATAAGTTCCTGGAAATACATTGCAAACTCGCGGTCTGCTGTAATAACAGCAG
Organism: Mucilaginibacter sp.; assembly: GCA_029237615.1. Lineage (GTDB taxonomy): Bacteria > Bacteroidota > Bacteroidia > Sphingobacteriales > Sphingobacteriaceae > Mucilaginibacter. Next base: position 6,341 of record JAQNCM010000369.1, on the reverse strand, counting down.
CATCGTAATCAGAAAGCCCCAGGTTAATGGTGTATTGTTCAAAAAGCTGGTTCGGCAGCTCGGGCATGGTGGCGCGTATTTTATCTATAAACTCCTGGTTTAGCACCAATGGCATCAAATCAGGCTCTGGAAAATAACGGTAATCATTCGCCATTTCCTTTGACCTCAAAACGGACGTTTCTCCTGTGTCTGCGTTGAAATTCAGTGTATTTTGATCGATATGACCGCCAGCTTCAATGATGTTAATCTGCCTTTCAAACTCGTGCTCAATAGCTCGTTGTACATTCCGCATCGAGTTTAGGTTTTTAACTTCGCACCGGTTGCCATAAGTAGTAGCTCCTTTAAGCCGTACAGAAATATTGGCATCGCAACGTACACTGCCCTCTTCCATGTTACCATCACAAATATCCAGGTAACGTACCAATTTGCGGATTTCGGTTAAAAATTGTCCGGCTTCCTCGCTGCTGCGGATATCAGGTTGGGTTACAATTTCAATTAAAGGCACTCCTGCCCTGTTCAAATCTATCAGTGAATCGGCATGATGCTGGTCGTGCATACTTTTTCCGGCATCCTCTTCCATGTGGATATGGTGAATGGCAATATTTTTCAACGTACCGTCTGCCAGCCTTACGGGTACGGATCCTCCCAGGCATACCGGCATATGATCCTGTGTAATCTGATAACCTTTAGGCAGGTCGGCGTAAAAATAATTTTTGCGGGCAAATGTATTGTGCAGGTTGATAGTGCAATTACAGGCCAGTCCCATTTTTACAGCATATTCAACCATTCGTTTATTGATGCGGGGTAATGTACCCGGATGCCCTAACGAAACAGGACTTACATGCCGGTTAGGCCCGGCACCGAAAGCTGCAGGGTCTGATGAAAAAGATTTGCTTAATGTGGATAATTGCGCGTGTACCTCTAACCCTACAACCAATTCATATTTATCACTTATCCCTGGTGTAATACTCGTCATAAAATAGTCTCCGGTTATGATTAATAACCTTTATTACAATTCAAATATAGAGTTATTACTTATTAATGTGATATAAATTTTACTTAGGCATAAAGTTTGAACATTAAAGCAGATCGCGAATACTGACCTATTTAATGGAAAAGTCATAAATTATAAACTATTTAAAACCCGAAACAATTTACTTTTTTAAACTTCTATAATTTTGTCGATGCTTTATATCTTTTATTAGAGAGATTTAATTGTAATCATTTATTAGCGAATTATGGATACCTACAACTTCATAAAACCGGTATTTAAAAAAGCAGGTACCGACGATTTTTATCACGATCTGTATCATGAAGTAAAATCGGGTGTACTGGGCAACAAAAAATACAGGCAGCAAATGCTTATAAAATCCATGTTTTTTTTGGTCTTATTTTTCTTCTTTTACAGTTGCATATTAATATTGGGAAACACCGTTTCAATGCTTTTTCTGTCTTATATCTTAACAGGCATCACCATGATACTGGTATTTCTAAATGCTTTTCACGATGCGGCCCATGGAGCTATTTTTAAAAAACGCCGCCACAATGAATACCTCACCAATATATTGGAACTGTTTGGTTGTAACAGTTTTGTGTGGAAAAAAAGGCACCTGATTTTACACCATCCCTATCCCAATATACAGCATTGGGATATTGACATAAAACAAAGCGATATTGTACGAATATTCCCTGGCAGTAAATGGTTTAGCTTTCACCGGTACCAGCATATTTATATGTGGTTCCTGTATTTTTGTTATACATTAAATTGGCTGTTTATTCGTGATTTTAAGGATTTTTTTGGAGTGAAGAATAACTATGTAAAGCGCATTGCAACCATCCCCAAAATTGAATATGTTAAATTATTTTGTGCAAAAGTCCTTAACCTTGTTTTTTTACTTGGAGTACCAATGCTGGTTTTACAACAATACTGGTATGTCGTCTTCATAGCTTTTATTACTATGCATTTTACAGCGAGCGCTTTTGGAGTGATGGCATTGCTGTCGACCCATGCCGACGAAAATGCTGAATTCCCTATGCCCCCGCCAGACGGACAAATGAATACTACCTGGGCTATGTACCAAGTGGCTGCAACCAAAGATTTTAGTACTGAAAGCAGGCTGGCAAATATTTTATTTGGCGGCTTTAACCATCATGTGGCACACCATTTATTCCCCACAGTGGCACATACCCATTACCCTGCAATAACACCCATCATAAGAAAGTATGCTTTAAAGTATAACTTGCCATACCGTTCCTATTCACTTTTTGCGGCACTTAGGTCGCATTTTATGCTTTTGAAAAGGAATGGCAGTGCCGAAAATTTGTTTGCGACGGGAGATTTGTAACCAGCTTGGTCGTCCAAAGTTCGCAATTGCCGGCTACGCAATAATAACAGTATAAGCCCCATCTTGTCATTGCAGCATGAAGCAATTGCATGCGATACAGGGCGGTTCTGTAAAGTTCGCGATTGCCGCGCTGCGCTCACAATGACAATAGTATAAGAGGCTTGCAATTTTTCTATGATATAAACTTCCTTGCTTTTTCCAGCGCCTTATCCAGGCCGCTTACATCGCTTCCTCCGGCAGTAGCGAAAAACGGCTGACCGCCCCCGCCACCTTTTATTTCTTTTGCCAGTTCGCGTACAATGGCTCCGGCGTTAAGGCTTTTTTCCTTTACCAGGTTTTCAGCGATCATCACGGTTAATGAAGGTTTACCCTCAATATCCGCAGCAAGCACCAGGAACAGGTTATCAACAATATCCTTTAGCTGGTAAGCCAGGTTTTTAATGGCATCGGCATTGGGCAGCTGCACTTTTTGGGCGATAAAACTGATCCCGTTGATGACCTCTGCTTTTTGGGCCAGCTCATTTTTTAAGCCTGATGATTTTTCAAGGATCGATTTTTCGATCTCCTTTTTAAGCTTTGTATTTTCTTCCAGCAAGCTTTCAACACTTTTCGAAATATCCTTTGGATTTTTTAGCAACTCTTTTAATTGCTGCACTAACTTGCTTTGCTCGTTAATATAATTTTCCGCAGCAATGCCAGTAATCGCCTCGATACGGCGTACACCAGCAGCAACAGCACTTTCAGCAATTATTTTGAAGAACCCTATCTGCCCGGTAGCTTTAACATGTGTGCCACCGCAAAGCTCTTTACTAAATTCATCATCAAAGGTTATCACACGAACGTAATCGCCATATTTTTCCCCGAATAAAGCCGTCACCCCGCTGCTGATAGCTTGCTGGTAAGCAACGCTCCGCTCTTCTTTAAGCTGTATATTTTCACGCACCTTTTCATTTACAATGGCTTCTATTTGCAGCAGTTCATCTTCGGTAACTTTAGCAAAATGCGAAAAATCAAAACGCAGGTAATCAGCATTAACCAATGAACCTTTTTGATTTACGTGAGCACCCAAAACCTGCTTCATGGCAGCGTGCAGTAAGTGCGTTGCACTATGGTTGTTCTCAGTGCTGGTACGTAATTCCGGATCAACAATTGCAGTTAAAGCATCCTCAATATCCTCCGGAATTTTATTCACATAATGTATAATCAGCCCGTTTTCCTTTTTGGTATCGGTTACTTCAATCACCTCACCATCCGGGAAAACCAATTCACCTTTATCGCCAACCTGTCCGCCGCTCTCTGCATAGAATGGCGTTTTATCCAAAACAATTTGATATTGTTCCTGCCCTTTCGCTTTTACCTTGCGGTATTTTATAACATGGGCAATGGTTTCCGTTTCGTCATAGCCGGTAAACTCCACAGTATCATCATCCTTTATAATTATCCAATCGCCCATATCAATAATTGTAGCTGCACGGGAACGGGATTTTTGGGCTTGAAGTAATTCTTCAAAGCTTTCCATGTGAATTTTCATTGGAACTTTATTGCTTCTTTCGCGAATCATAAGTTCAGTTAAGTCAATTGGAAACCCATAAGTATCATAGAGCTTGAAAGCTCTATCTCCTGGAAATAACAGTTGAATATAGCCAGCACTACTTTCCCCAGTCCTGATATACGATTTTAAGACTATATCATAATACTCTTCAAAGTATTTTATACCTTGCTCTAAAGTTCTCAAAAATGAATTTTCCTCTTCCAACACAACTTTCTGCACAAAATCCTTTTGATTATATAACTCATCAAATACACCTTTAAATTGGTCAGCCAATAACGGCACCAGTTGATTTAAAAACGGTTCTTTGAAGCCTAAGTACTGGTACGAATACCTCACCGCCCTACGTAAAATACGGCGTATTACATAGCCTGCTTTATTATTTGATGGTAACTGCCCGTCAGCAATTGCAAAGCTAATGGCCCGGATATTGTCTGCCAACACACGCATAGCAATATCCGTTTTCGCCTTACCTAAACCCTCTCCAAGGGAGAGGACTTTTTGATCGTCTGCTTTACCATCACCATTATCAAAACCTTCTCCTTTCGAGAGGGCAGGGTGAGGCATTGGATATGGTATCCCGCTTTTCTCCGCAATAAATTGTATCAGTGGCTGAAAAACGTCGGTATCATAATTAGAGGTCTTTCCTTGCAGTACCCTTACCAAACGCTCAAAGCCCATACCTGTATCAACATGTTTTGCCGGTAATGGCTGTAAGTATCCGTCTTTAAGGCGGTTAAACTGCATGAATACGTTGTTCCAAATCTCTATAACCTGGTCGTGATCGGCATTTACCAAAGTTGCACCATTAACTGTTGAGCGCTCATTATCCGGGCGGCTATCATAATGTATTTCTGAGCAAGGTCCACAGGGACCTGTTTCGCCCATCTCCCAAAAGTTATCTTTTTTATTGCCAGGCAAAATATTAGCTTCCTCAACAAATCCCTTCCAAAGGTTATAGGTTTCGGTATCTTTTTCAAGCCTCTCCTTTGCGTCTCCCTCAAAATAGGTAACGTATAAGCGGTCTTTGGGTAATTTATAAACTTCGTTCAATAGCTCCCAGCTCCAGGCGATGGCTTCCTTTTTAAAATAGTCGCCAAAGCTCCAGTTGCCCAGCATCTCGAACATGGTATGGTGATAGGTATCAATACCTACTTCTTCCAGGTCATTATGCTTGCCTGATACCCGCAAACACCGCTGGGTATCTGTTACCCTGGAGTATTTCGGCATTTCTTCCGCTAAAAAAAGCGATTTAAACTGGTTCATCCCTGCATTGGTGAACATCAATGTTGGATCGTTTTTAATCACAATAGGCGCAGAAGGCACAATTACGTGTCCCTTTGAAGCAAAAAAATCAAGAAAAGTCTGACGGATTTGAGTAGCTGTCATAAGGTACAAAGGTAATTATAAGTCCGAAAGTCGGAAACAGCGGAAGTCCAAAAAGTTAGCAGACGATTTGATTATATTAATTGCTTTAATAACTATAAACAGATAAAATTTGAACTCAAGGCGCTGGAGCGGTGCAAAGTCAATGAATAACAAGCTAGCTAATGCTTAGTCAAACAAACTTTACCTTACCGACTTTAGCTTTACTTAACCCTTCTTCTCCAGTAATATTTTCTGTGAGTTGAACCCGGCAGCAGCATCTATCAATTCCACTACCATGGGCCAGTCAGCCGCTTTTTCAAAATTATTGTTGTAAACCCGGCTTACTGAAATAATCAAGTTGTTTCCATTTAAAACGGCAGACGAAGAAAATGAACCTGTCTTGTTTGTCTTCTTTACATTCATTTCTTCCATTCCCTTAGCGCTGTAACCTTGTGGAATGGTAATTGAAATGGCATACTTAAAACTACGGGCACAAGGCATATAAATATCGATTTTCCGCTGTCTTTCTTTATCTTCCAGTTTGTAAAAATCCCCTGTTAGTTTCCCGGCATCAATAATATAATTGTTGCCGGCCTTTTTAACAAGGTTGTTCAATACAAACGATGCGCTGTATTGAAAAACAGGGTTGGTGTTTTCAAGGGCAGCATTTATAATTTTAGTGTCCTGCACCTGTTCTGGCTCCTGGTCAAACTGGCTTTTAATCTCGGAAGTGAAATTTTTGCTCATATCCGTTTTTTCTTTGGCAAATGAATAAGAATAGTCGTCTACCATTTTTTTGGTCTGCTCATTCTTCTTTAAACGTTTTGCCAGTTCATTTCCTTTAACAATTTCCTTGTAGCCATCATCAATATTCTGCACCGGTAACAAAAGTTTTTGATCACCGTGGCGCAACTCTCCCTGTTCTTTAACCATCCGCGTTACTTTTAATTTTTGAGGATTGGCTGGCAGCAAGCTTACTGTTAAATATTCTTCAACCCGGTTTTTATCACTTGAGACAACCGGCAATGTAGTTTCACCCATCGTGAACGAATACTTTTGACTATTGTGGCGCTTAGGAT
>JAQNCM010000447.1 GCA_029237615.1 Mucilaginibacter sp. | reverse complement strand
ACATGGCACGGAAACTCTCTTCCTGCTGTGGGTTGAGGTTTCTGATTTTGTGGTACTCGTCCAGTGCTTCCTTGTCGTTCGAGATGTGGATGAGGCGGTCTGCCCCCTGCGCGTACCGATTGATAAGGTTTGCACTTTCCTCGGGTGAGGAGCCGCTCGCCATCGCACTTGCAAACATCTGCTGGGCGTCAGTCAGTGACAGCCCGACTTGAGTAAACTTCTGCTGGTTCTGGTGCCAAGACGACAGGAAGGCGTTTGCGGCCTTCGGCCCACCTACGGTCGCCATCAGGTTTGACGCACTCTGATTGAGCTGGTCACCCGTCAGACCCTTGTTGTCGTGCAATAAGTTGCGGGCGAGGTTCCCGACGTTGCCCTTGTCGAGCCCGCGTTGTGCCAAGATCGAGGCGTTGGCGGCGAGGTCTTGGCCCTGTGAAGAGTCGTAGGCGATGCGGTTGTTCGGGTCGTTGAATGCTGGCCCCAGTGCCGCATAAGACTCGGAGAGTTGAGTGGGCGTGACCGCACCCTTTCCCTCCCGCGTCATTTGCGTAGAGACGTTGGACAATACCTGAGCCGCTGCGGCTTGCCCCGCCTGATCCGTCAAGCCGAACTCAGTGTTCATCGAGCTAAAGGCGTCGTGGAAATGCTCGGCGTTCTTCTGGACCGTATCCAAGCCCTTGTTCAAGTCCTCAATGACTTGCACCTGGGCCTTCACCAGTTCGGTCACCTCCCTGACGACCGCCATGACGCCCTGAATGCCGAACCACCCCTTGATATACCGCTCGACACTATTCGCCCCCGCTTCCGTTTCCTCCCTGACGTTGCGAACCGCCGTAGCCTCGTCACGAATGGCTTCGAGTTCAATGAGCCGTTCCTGTGTCGCCGCCCGAATGGCATCACGCTCCTGTTCCGAGCCGGCCACTGCGAGCTTCATCATTTCCTGGAGCTTGAGAATCTTTCGGTCAATGGTGTAGATTTCGTTCTCTCGCGCCCCGATGGCCTTCTTTAACGCCTCGATCTGCTGATCCAACGCCTTACGTTCTTCACCAGACGCCTGATTTCTCTTGTTGCGCAGCTCGTCAAGTAGTGCCTTGTCCTTCTCGATTACCGCCTGCTCCTGCTTCTTCTTGGCAGTGAGGGCGTCGATCTCGGCTATCTGCTCGTCGGTCGTTTCCGTAAAGGTGTCTTTGACTTGCTGCTGCGCCCTGATCTGATCCTTTTGTGCGGCAAGGTCACCCATTCGTGCCTGTGAGACGTTTTGGATTTGCTGCCGCTCAACGTCACTGGTGGCATGGAGTAGTGCCTGCTCCTGTTTGAGCTTGACGTTCTTCTCCTCCATTGTGAGTTGTTCCCGCTCCCGCAGACCAATGGCGCGGGTGAGCGAGGAGATCTCCTGTTCGATCTCTGCGCGACTCGCCTCCGTCGCACTCTCATGGGCCTTGTGAAGTTCCTCGATCTTCGCCTTTGTGGCATTGATGGCTATTTGGTGACTGAACTGCTTGCTGGTGATTTCATCTAGCTTGGCCCCGATCCTGTCGGAACTGCGGGTGGCGGTCTCCCTCACGGAGTCCAATGCCCTCTGCTGGTCACGCAAGGTGCCAATCTCGATCAATCGCTGTTGGGTAGTGAGTTGGATGCCCAGCCGTTCCTGCTCGCTCTGGGTCTGACTGGCCGCAAGTAGTGCAGCCACCTTCGTCTTCTTCTCTTCGAGTTTCGAGGTGTCGAGTTGCCGCTGCTGTGAGAGTTTTTGCAGGGCAGTGATTTCGGAGTTGATGCGCTGAAGCTCGGCGGTATTGGCCCCTTGCCGCTGCCGCTCCAGTTCGTTCACCTTGGTCTTGTTGGCCTCGATGACGGCAGTGTTATTTTGGATGCCCTTAGTGAGGTCGCTTAACTTGGTGGTGGCCTTCTCAACGGAACTGACAAAGGCGTCCGCAAAGGTGGCTTTGGCGACCTGCTGGGCCTCGACCAGAGCTTCCGCAAGTCCCGCGAGGTCGGGGGTCAAAACAATCGTGATCGGTTCGATGGCCATTCACTCTTACCTTGCGCTAACGTGTTTGATTATTGCGGCGTACAGTTGTGACATCTGGGCGGGCGTCACCGTCAGCAATGATTGCAGTTCGTCGTTGTTCAAGTCGTAGTTCACCAATAGCAGCGCCCGCACCAACACCATCAGGTCGCTGAACTCCGAGGGGGTCACCGTCAGTTTCCCGTGCTCCCCGAGGTCTACCGATATTTCCCGCTTGACGGTCCCGAGCCCACTTACAAACTTGTCCACCAACGGGAGAAGATGTGGGTTTTCATGGACGGTCTCCAGCGTCACCGAGCCGTCCTCGTTGAACGTGGGGATGAACTTCTCCCCACGAGCAATCACCGGCAGCAAGTAGTACCGCTGCGTGTGAAGCAAGACCCAAGTGGACTTGCGCTCGTCCACCTTGGGCCTCAAATTCCGCGAGTCTTTTGTCAGCTCAAGTGGAGCGTCCTGTGGTTTCGGCATATATCACCTTCTCGACATTACGAGCCGGCGGTGAATGCAATCGGGTTGGTGCCTGCGGCGATCCCGAGGATGCACCCAGAAACCTGAACCTTGCCGAAGTTCTTGGAGATGGCTTCCCAGTCCACCTTTTCGATGACGACGTTGCTGATCGTCACTTCTTGGTTGGCGAGGGGGGAAGTTGTGAGCTGCTGACTGGCCGCAATCCAATCGAATGCGAGAGTGGATGGCGCAGTAATGCCCTCAAGGGCTTCCAGCGTATTAATATCATCGCAATCAAATGTGATTTGCTCATCGTAAAATACCGTGTGGGAACTGACGTAGCGGGGCACGTTGTTGTTCATGCCCTTGAGAATGCGCCGGTTCTGAGTGATCTTGATGTTGCTGATGCCGAATACGGCTTGTGCGCCGTAGGTGACGTTCGAAACTTCTACGAAATGGCTGGGACCTGCTGCCATAGGAAATCTCCTGTTAAAAGCACTTGCTTCAACAGGTCATTTCCAACTCACTGACCGCTATTCCTTCTATATTAGTTGCCGGTGCCGAATGCTTGATAAGCGCATTGCACCTTGATGATCCCACGCATGAGGTCTTTGGAGGGGAGAGGTTTCAGACTATCCACATTGGTGCCGTTGATGTTCTTGGTCCAGAATGTGGCATTTCCGTTGCGATAGGCGTCCGTATAGAGCGCGTTCCTAATCAGATTTCCGTACACCTGATACTGCACGAGACGGTTCTGCTCCGAGAGGTTCGTCCAGTCGTAAACATTCAACTGCACATAAAGATTGAAGTTGGGAATATTGTAAATCACTTCGGTGTTCGTGGGCCGGACTTGGGTGTCCACCTTCCCCGGAACAATGATGGCGGTGTTCTCGGTTCCGGTGAATGAAGGGTTCTCTTTGCTCGCCACAATCACCTGTTGAAAGACGAGGTTGGCGGCGTTCCTATAGGCCAAGGTCTGCACCACGGCGTCGGAAAAGGTGGCGGTGACGTAGTAGGTCGCCTGGGCGAGGGTCGTGGAGAGCCCCGAGGCAGCGTTGAGAAGTGAGTCGGGGGGAACGTAAAACGTCCCGGTGCCCTGAACCGTAAACCTCGACGGGTTGGCGACCGAGGTGTCCGTGAACAAAAGACTGGACCTCTGCTGATCGGTGTAGAAAGAGACGGTCACGGACGTTGCGGTGTGAGGCATCACCAGAGGTTTGTTCGCCACCCCCGATTGCTTCATCTGCTGCAACGTCTGGATGATGTTGGTGAGGATCAGGTTGTCCCTTGAAAATGCACTTACCAGCATCATTCCTCCAGTGCCGCTCGCAACAATTCCTCGATCTCTTCCCGTGCTTCCTCATTGATCCGGTCGGGCAGTATCCACGGCCTTCCGCCACGCTCCGGTGCCTTCTCGATGAGGTATTGCAGATGTTCCGGCGGGATATAGGTGATCGTCGCGCTTCCGTCCTCGATCTCGACTTGCCACCTGTCGTTGCTCATCAGGTCGGGCTCGTCGTTCTGGATCAGTGGCAAATTCGGGAAGTTCCGTGGGTTCTTCGGGGGGCGGGGCTGCTTCAAGTGCATCTCGTTCCCGTCCACGTCCTTGTTCTCCAGGATCGCCTTGTCTTTGATGATGTGCGGAACTTGAGGGGCCACTTCCTGAAGGGCACGGGTGACCCGCTCTTTCACGAGTTCCATGACGCCGTCCGCAAAGTCGATGTGTATTTCAACGTCCATCAAGCCCTCGAAATCTTCCAAGAACTGAAGGTGTGGCTTTCGTCTACCACCCGGTCCTGATTGGTGTCGAATGCCATCT
>JAQNCM010000565.1 GCA_029237615.1 Mucilaginibacter sp. | reverse complement strand
TAAGGAGGAGTATAAACTAGGCGAAAAAAGGTAGAAACGAAGCCGAAGTATATCGTAGATAAGGGCTAATAGAAAGGAAGCTTAAAGAGGAGGTCGACAAGTAGAAGATTCTAGAAAAGACGCTAGTCGCTTTAGAAAGAAGCTTAGTTCTTTAGAGGAGATTTAGTCGGATATAAGGTAAGATAGGAGAAGGGGTCGAGGTACGTTATATCGAAGTATTAGCGTATTTATATAACGAGATAGTATTCTACGAGGCGTTATATACTAAGACGTACGTCTAAGTAAAGTAGTAATAATAGTAAAGTATTCTTTATAGTATTATCCTAGCAATTACGAAAGATAACGTTAATATATAATCGACCCTCTTTATAATATATAATACGTTTATCGTTTTATAGGACTATAAGACTATACGATCTAAGAAGTAGTACCAGTAACCTTAGTAATAATAATCTTCTTTAAGCCTATTAGGGTTAGCTAAGATAGTATCGAGTTTATTAACGTTAGGTTTAGATAACGTCGACTAAAGCCTATAAGATATTACCTTATCTAACTAGGAGAAGGCTAAGGCGAAAGCGGTAACGTTAATTATTAGCTCTTCTACTTTTCTACGAACCTTGCCTAGTATTAGGACTAAGGTAGTACGACTTATTTAATTGAAATACTATTAATATTATAATAGTATAAACTACTAACGTTATATATAGTAGGATACTTAACTAGAGGCTATATTTTATCTATTTCTATATATTAGATATATAGCCGGTTATTAGTTAAGTTACTTATATATAGATTACGAATACTTTATATAGCTTATGATTAAACGTAAGATAATCGAGTATATATTATAGCTAATAATAGCTTCGATCTCCAATCTATATATATTGGTTAGAAAGTAACTAGTAAATATAGAGTACTAGTAACGTTACTTCTTTTTCTAGATTATTACTAATAACTTTCGCCTTTGTAGTTAAGGTATTATAACTATATTAGATATAATATACAAAACTTTCTCGTATTCCTATATTAATAACTCGTTACTATTTACCAAAATATATCTAAACGTTAAACTTAACGATAACTTTTTAGTTTTAACGCTTAACTAAGCTTCGTAACGCAATTACTTATATAAAACGCTCTACTTTTACGAACTAGGTAATAAAAGATATACCTTATACATATAAAAACGAGATAAACTATTCGATTAAGATACTAGGTTAAAGATCTTAATTACTACTTATAAGTATATTATAGCTATTAAGTATCTAAAGTATAGATAATAGAAGTAGACTAAGGATAGAGATTCGAACTAGTTATCGCTAATAAATAAAGAAGACGATATAGTATAATAGGATTACTTTCTTAGGCTTACTGCTAATAGGTTTAGGATTAAGTCTATATACTTCTTTACCCTAATGGAGGTAGTATATTATTAAGGTAGAAATATTATTTAGTATTACTAGTAGGTTTCTAAGGGAGAGAAATACTAGAACTAGCTTCGTATTATAGTGTAGAAGGTATATCTCTAGGATATAGCTATAATTAGTCTAAACTATTAAATACTAGAACGTTATAAAGATATCTAGCGGTAGCTAGTAAAGGTTTTGGTAAATCTAATCGAATAGGCTAATTTAAAGAGATTTAGGCTTTAGTCGTTTAAAGATTCCTTTCCTTACTAGAAGTTAGCTTCTAAAGACTTACCTAATACTTTTAGCTTTAATAAGTTTAGGCTTATCGTCTATAAGAAGTATATTACTATCTTACTTAAACCTAATAATATTAGTACTTCGGAATTACTAGGCTTAGCTAATAGCGCTAACAGTATAGAATTAGTAAGGCCAAACGATACTATAAATTATACGATATTAGGAGTAAATATAAATAATATAGCAGCTAAAGCTACTAATACCCTTTTTACTTAGCTAATTAAAGATATAGTATATACTAGCCGTAACCGATACAATACTAGTTTAGTAGAAGATACGACTACTATACCTCCTAAAGCTCTTCCTATCTTATATAGCTTTACTAGCGCGAATATTACTTTTAACGAAAATATTAGAATAACGTTCTATACTTAGATTCCTTAACGAAATTAGTATTATTTATATATAGAAACGGTATCTTCCTATAGAAATCGGCTACCCCTATTCTTTAGCGTTTTACCGTTAATACTTATAATTATAGCGAATAGGGGGTAAAGTATTCCTTTTTATCGTTAGTAGCTATTCTATTAGTAAGGGAAATATTATTTATAAGATTACTTAGTAGTATTAGTAATATTTCCTTGCTAAATCGAAAGATAAAGTCTTTTTATATTTTAGGTATTAAAATCGAGAAATAAACCTTAACGCTGTAATCTTGATATAGCTTATACCTAGTTTTAACTAGAGTTCGCTATCTTTTTTAGAAATTCGTATTACTTTTATCTCTTTTCTTGATTAGCTTTAGTAATAGTTAGCTTGCTATATCTCTTAGCTTAGATTAAAGTTATAATATATTTTAGTTACTATATACCTTTTCGAGAGGTATCTCTATAATATTTACTGTTATCTATAATAGGTTACTATTAGGTTTAATAATTAGATAGGGTAGCGTAATAAACAAGTTTATAGCTAAA
>JAQNCM010000624.1 GCA_029237615.1 Mucilaginibacter sp. | reverse complement strand
GTCTTCGGGCTTGGGTTTGACCTTCCGCGGATTCTCGGGGCCGGGGCGGAGCTTGGACAGGGCAACGTACATACGCATGGGACACCTCTTGTCAGGGAACGATTGCGACGGCCGGGCCGGACCACTCTGGTCCGGTCGATAACGACGGCCGACGCTCCGCCCTTCAGCTAAGCACGAAAAAACAAGAGGCGCAATCCCCCGTGCGTCGGAGCGGCCGCGGCTCCCGCCGTGGGTGAGTGAACTCGAAGTTGCGTCCGATTCGCCTTCGCTCTCGGATTCGCCTTCGGTGACCGCAATGGTCTTCGCCCTTCCTTCGACTTCCTCTTCCTGGTCCTCATCAGGAATTTCCCCTTCGATGTACTCTTGGAACTCACTCTCGGAGCGTTTGCCGGGCTGTCGGAAAGAATGCGTAATCGAACGATTCGTTGACCTGCCAGAAGACGTGCCGCGGTTCGTGCTGGTGCCGGAAGCCCAGGTCTCCCCGTCGGAATCGGAGTGGCTCTCGGACGTCCCTTCGTTCTCGCCCCAGTTCGTGCCTTCCGAGTCGCTCCACGAATCGCTCGTCCCTTCATCCGTGGAAACGCCCGAGGAATACCCCTCGGACGTCCCGTCATTCACGCTGAGCGCGACGCTCTCGCTTTCGCCCCATCCGTCGGTTTCGGTGTACGCCTCGCTCGTCGTGTCGGTGTGGCCCCAGTTCGTTCCGGTCGTGTGGCTTGTCCCTTCGGTGCGGCTGGCGCTCGTCCCCCCGCCCACGCCCTCGTTCGTGCCGTTGCTGTAGCTTGACATGTACTCGACGGCGTGGCCGAGGACCTTCGTAGCGTAAATCTCGTTCTTGATTTTGTAGGTATCCACCTGCTGGCGGAAGAGCATCAGCGCCAGCGCCTCGACGTCTTCATTGTGATCGAGTTGAAAGACCACCTTGTTGCGGCAGTTGGCCATCACCGAGTTGTAAATCTGCCGGCCCTGGTCGTTCCGCAGGAGCTGCGAGGGGAACTGATGGGCAAGGGTCATGTGCAACCCAAACCCGCTGGCCTGGTCCAGCGTCTCGGCCATCGCCGGCGTGATGTACTCCTGGAACTCATCGAGGTAGACGTAGAAGGGCTTGGCGAATCCTTCCTCGCGCTTGCCCCGCGCCTTGGCCGCAAGCCACAGGTCGGACACGATCAGGCTGCCGAACGTGCTGGCGTCCTCTTCGTCGATCTTCGCCCCTTCGGTCGCGGTCGAGACGAGCAGAATGTGCCCCTCCTCGAGCGCCATCCCCAAATCGAGCGACACGTCGCTTTGCCCGAGTGTCGCCCGCATCACCCGGCGGCTCAGGAACCGCCGCACCCGGTTCACGGTGCTCTCGACCACTTCCTGAAAATCCGCCTCCCGCGCCGGCGCCGTCCGCCAGATGCTCTGCTGCACCAGGTCCTCGATCTGCCCGGTCATGGCATCGCGCACATCGGGACTCGCGATCAAGTGAAGCGCTTCGGCGAGCGTGAACCCGTGCTCGTGCAACACGAGCAGCGTCGCCTCCAGCCACTTCACCAGCCGCGGTGTGGCGTCGAGATTGGACTGCCCCCAGGCGTGCAAGATACTTCGCACGAAGTTTCCCACGACGACCGCCGGGTCTTCGCCCCCGCCGCGGCGGCGGAGCGGATTATAAGAGACGATCCAATCGCTTCGCCGCAGGTCGATCGGCACGATCGGCCAGCTCGACAGGTCCTGGGCCGCGGCCCACGCGATCAGGTTGTCGTAGAGCGAGCCGTGCCGGTCGATCAGCAGCACGCCGCAGCCGCTCCGCGGCCAGGCGAGGAGGTCCTGACGGACGCAGTCCTCCAGCTGCTTGGATTTGCCGGTGCGGGTCGCTCCGACGATGTACAGGTGACGGGCGCGGTCCGCGTCGGTCATCGACACGAGGTTCCGTCCGCTGCCCAGAGTTAAACCCAGCGTTAGCGGGTTTCCGATGAACGGTGCCATGGGGCACTCCTTT
Source organism: Mucilaginibacter sp. (assembly GCA_029237615.1). Taxonomy (GTDB): domain Bacteria; phylum Bacteroidota; class Bacteroidia; order Sphingobacteriales; family Sphingobacteriaceae; genus Mucilaginibacter. The sequence goes on along the minus strand of JAQNCM010000624.1, from coordinate 1,117 downwards.
CAGTTGTGGCGGGCGGGAATTCGCCCGCGGGCGGGGTTCTACCCCGCCGGCCCCCGGCACGGTTCGAGGAACACCGGATGGTGCAAATCTGGGCAGCACGGAGCAGCGGGGCCGTCCTCAGTCAGGGGCCGACAGCCCCTCCTTCGTGTTAGTTGTTGTTAGTTTCGACCCGGCCGAAGTTCCGGCCGGGGCATTTGTTGTGGTGCTCGTGGGTGGGTTGTCGGGGCCCGTCGGCATGGCGGGTACTCCCGCCATTCCTTATCTCTGCGGCCCCGACCTCGGACGTTTGGCGAGCACGATGCGATAGCATCCCGATAGGGTCGCGCGCAGTCCCGTGAGTCCGTAGGAAAACGTCCGAGGTCGGGGGCGCTAGCCCGCCGACAACCCACCCACAACCCGTTATTCCTGCGGGCTTCCCGCGGAATCCGTCCCTTCCCACTTGTTGGGAAGGCCCTTGGGAAGGGTGATTTGCAAGAGAATCAGCATAACGGACGTGTGATTTGAATAGGCTCGGCGATATAGGACAAACGAAAAACCCCTCTCAATGAGGGGTCCTTTAGTGATTGATTTGATGCCTTGGGGGTTTGCCGTCAGGCAGCGTTTTTGCGCGCCTGGGCGAGCGCTTCCTGGAGCGCGGCCACGACCCGCTCTTGCGACAGGGCCACGGTCTCGCTCTGCACGATGATCGTCGCCTTGTGGGCGGTGTGATACACCTTCTTGGGTTTGGGCGCCGCCTCGGTCGGCTTGCCTTTAAGGTGATTGATCTGCTGGCGGATCGCCTTCTGCGAAGCGCCGGAGAGGAGCTGGTCGATGAGGGTCGTCTGTTCCGCCGGATTGTCCAGTCGGGCGACCCGGATCATCGAGTCGTACGAGACGGACTGTTGGGTGGACCCAACTTTGGCCTGAAGCGGCGTGGGCAGCGACAGGATTCGGAGCATCCCGCTCACCCAGGTCTTGTCCTTGCCGATCAGCTTCGCCAGATCGTCCTGCGTCTTCACCCGCTCGTCTTCGTCCAACAGCGCTTGGAGCGCCTCGGCCATTTCGACGGGGCCGACGTCCTCCCGCTGGACGTTGCTGATGATCGACTTGACGCGTCGCGTCAGCTCATCCTCCGGCT
>JAQNCM010000444.1 GCA_029237615.1 Mucilaginibacter sp. | reverse complement strand
TCGACGAGAAGAGTGCAATCGTAAAGACGACTTCTTGCTCGATTTGCGGTAGTGATCTGCATCCGTACCACGTCGATCTGGGACGGCCGACCTACTGTATTGGTCACGAGGCGGTAGGAGAAGTGGTTGAATTAGGTCGAGAAGTGAAGAACTTTGCCGTAGGAGATCGCGTTCTTTTGGCCGCTTCGCTCGGTTGCGGAAAATGCCAGCCCTGTCGCGAAGGCAATGTGGTGTTTTGCCAAACGCATCGGACTCTTCGCGCTTTCGGTCAGAGCCTTCCGGATATTGGTGGCTGCCAGGCGGAAGCTGTCGCGGTGCCGGTGGCAGACGACAACATGTTCCATCTTCCGGACAATTTGTCCGATGAAGTAGGTCTCATGCTGACCGACACGCTTTCGACTGCGTGGTTCGCTGCGCGTCGTGCGCGAGTCGGCCAAGGGGACGTGGTTGCCGTGATCGGCTTGGGAGCCGTTGGCCTGTCATCGGTCATGTGCGCACTTGCAATGGGCGCGTGTCGCGTTCTGGCCATCGACCTGCTGCCGAACCGGCGGCGGCATGCGGCGGAACTGGGCGCGGAAAGTGTCGAGAATCCCGATGTCGTCGCGGGCGTCAAGGAGTTGACGAAGGATCGGGGCGTCGACGTCGTGATAGATGCCAATGGAGGGGCAGTCACCACCGCTCTTGCAATCGATCTGATTGCAAAAGGTGGGCGCATTTCCACGGTGGGTATCAGCGAACAACCAACTATTCCATTCCCGATCAAAGCGGGCCTCTATAAGAACATGGAATTTCATACGGGAATCTGTTCCGTGCAAGCCCAAGTTCCTGCCCTCATGCGCGAATTGGAACGCGGGCGGCTAGACAGCGCGGCGTTGTCAAAGATGATAACTCACCGAATGGGATTGTCTGAGGGAAAGGAAGCATATGCTTTCTTTGACTCTAGAAACGACGGCGTCCTAAAGGTTTTGCTCGATCCGTCGACCTGATCCACGTTACTTTTTTTGGAAATCCGTTGAATGGGAATCGATAAGACAGCGCTTGTGACCGGTGGGTCGAGTGGTATTGGGCTCGCTGTGGCCCGCCGATTTGCGAAGGCGGGAGTCAGGACCATCATCATGGGCCGATCTTCCAGCGTAATCGAGATCGCTCGTTCATTGTCCGGGGAAGGCTGCTCTGTGACTGGTCAGGTGATGGAACTCTCGGATCTGCCTGCTGTGCAGTCCTGGCTGCGTGAGGTACCGCAGCGCTGGGGTCATATCGACATCGTGGTCAACAACGCGGGCATTCATCCGAAGCGACAGGGCTGGAAGTACCTTGTTGAAGAAGTCGACTTCGAGCAGTGGCACGAGGTTATGAATGTGAACCTCACTGCCCCCTTTATGATCTGTGCAGCACTGCTGCCAGCAATGAAAGAACGCGGGTGGGGTCGGGTGATCAACATCGGATCGAGTGGGGCCCGCAACAGGCCAGTCGCGCCGAGTGCGCACTACGTAGCCTCGAAGGCCGGACTTGCAGGGCTGACGCGATGCATTGCCGAGGAAGGCGCGGGCAACGGGATCACTGCCAACTGCGTGGCGCCGGGCCCAGTGACCACCCGCTTGACCGCCAGTTCTTCGCCAGAGGCGATCGCTGAGCTGACCCGGTCTATTCCGATGGGTCGTTATGGCACAGCTGACGAAATCGCTGCATTGGTCGAATTTCTGGCATCCGATCAAGCGTCTTTCATTACCGGGACCGTGATCGATGCCAATGGCGGGTCGACCATGAATTGAATCCCCGCTCGTGGGGAGTTACGTTAGCTTGAAATGGCCGTTTAAGTACGGCATGGAAAACTTGCAGTTTTCGTGCGAACGGCCTCGGTGCCGACCGACGGTCACGGGAGCCTTTAGATCACAGGGTCTACGCTGGGGATTTGATTCATATGCTCTGCCTCATCGTAAATACAATATTTGATCTCAAATCAATATAACAACTTAGGAGTACATATATGGAGACAACGATGAAGCGATCCGTTTTGTGTTTTGCCGCGCTCAGTGCGCTTTCAACTATTAGCTACGCGCAAAGCAGCGTTACACTTTACGGTGTTCTCGACAACGGTGTCATGTATCAAAGCAATGTGAAGGGCGGGAAAAGAGTCTCCCTTGACGCGCTCACTGGCCTCTACGGCAGCCGTTGGGGATTTACCGGTGTCGAAGACCTTGGTGGTGGCCTACGCGCGATCTTCACACTCGAGTCCGGAATTAATTTGAATAACGGACAATTTGGCCAAGGCGGCACCGCATTCGGTCGGCAGGCCTTCGTTGGACTAAGCAGTGACCGCCTGGGCAGCCTGACGTTCGGGCGGCAGTACGATATGATTTTTTATTTTCCGTTGCCCCTCACCCCCGGAACGCTAATCGGGGGACCGGCTCCGGTGCACCCAGGCGATGTGGACAACGCAGCCAATTCGATACGAATTAACAACTCGGTGCGCTATATGAGCCCGAACTTCCACGGTGTGACATTTGGCGGTGAATACAGCGTCGGAGGTATCGCTGGGAACGTGACTGCCAACAGCGGATATTC
>JAQNCM010000324.1 GCA_029237615.1 Mucilaginibacter sp. | reverse complement strand
CACCAGGCTTATTAATGGCATCATAAAAAGAGAATTCATTAACCTGTAAAAATTCGCTAATGCCCTGATCGTAGAATTGTTTAAAGCCAATAAAACTACACAAGAAACGATTGCCTGAGGTGCGACTAATCATATCCTGGTGAACCTTTTCCGCTTTTGATCCATAAATTTTAGTGTCCGATTTTGTCCAGGTGGTATCTTGTGCCTGCGCTGTTAATCTCCAGCATACAATTAAGGAAAACAATAGTAGTTTTTTCATTGAGATAAGGTTTTAATTATTTGTCCCTAATATAAAAAAAACCGCGCATAATAATTATGGACGGTTTTATCGTGAATAGACAGTTCGCACTTCTTCTCAAAGATATGTATATAATTTTAGATAAGCTGGCTTTCCGATATAATACTCATGCTCTTAAATTTATGGCGTATGTTTATTGCTTTTTGCGCGAAGCGTTTTCTAAAGAATCTATTAGTTTTTTATTGCTTTTGTTGGATTCTGATACTTTAGCGTTATAGTTCTTTATTTCTTTTTCGTAATTAAGGCAACGCTTTTGAAAATAATTCAAACTGTCCTTTATTTCATTTTTTTGCTTTTCTAAATTGCCATAAAGCTTAATAAATTCATCGATGGTATAATCTTTCTTTCCAATGCCGATAGAAAAAACCTCTTTGTTTCTTCCAATTGAAGTATATTTTTTAATAGTTTTAGAATACTCTTCATTGTTTTTTGTGTAAATAGAATCTCTATGTTTAACATCCCTCAAAGTGATATTTTGTAAATCAATTGTATATTGCAATTGGCTTACTTTGTCATCCGATAATATATAGAGGGCTCCAAAAACTATAAATCCAGTTGCCAAAAAAATATAAATAACTAATAAAAACCGGCGCTTATTTTTTTCTGTCATTGATTTGTTGTTGCATTTTAAAAACTAAATTTTGTAAATCTTCGATTTTATGCTGATTAATCTGATCTTCATACTCTCTCTTTTTATCTATTGCATCATTTAAATCCTTAGCATGTTGAAAGTTGAGATTATTTATTTCAACAGTATGCTTCGATTGTTCGCTTTGGTTACCAAAATAAAACCCTATGCTAAATGAAAGGCTAATTAGTCCAAATGAAAATGTTAGTACCTTAATTAGGTTATTTCCATAGAAAAGTAAGTCAGTTACATTTTTTGTTGAAGATATATTTTCCTTTGAGGGCATTCTAAATTTAGGCGTCTATAAATTTACAGTAAACTTTATCCGTAAAAATAGTAAATTATAAAGGCGTTTTTTGAAAAGCCTATTAAAATCACAAAAAAATGGAATGATTTTTACAACATAATCAAATAAATTAAAAAAGGCTGCCGACCTAAATCAACAACCTTTGCTCTAAAGAAAACCAAAAACTTAATTATTGTGGCCCTAAGCCAATTCGCTAATATTTAATTGAGTGCCTTATTTTATAGTTTTGTCAGCCTTTTCTGTTTTAGAATACTTCAAGACTATCCTATATACAGTATTACGCTCTAAAAAATACCTTGCAGACAACTCCTCAAAAATCAATTCCTCCCTTTTGCCAGTTGCCCATAATTTAGCATACTCTTCAAATATCTGTTTATCTCTTTCTTGTATTAAAGGTTGATTTCTCATTTTTTAAACGTTAAAGGAAAAGGCGGGTATCTCCTCCCACCTCACCTATATTACACCCAAATATGGACAAAAATTTATGCTAATTATGGGCACCTACAACATTTTGCTCCCTTAAGGTATAACAAGTGCGATAACCCACTAATAAACATTCAGTCAAAAGTATGGTACTATAAAACTCATGTAACGCATTGAATTTGAGGTTATTTCCAGCACTTAATTTGCGTTTATCAATGATTATACTGTCAAATCCGGCACTTTTACAGGTGTTTATAGTCCTTAAAAATGCATGTTTTGACGAGTAGTGACCACTACATGAGCATGATACAAAAAAAGTTATACAGCATTATATTGATGACCTAACTTCTAAATAAGATACATTTAAACGCTTTTCATGGCTTTTAAACAACCATTTATCGAGGTTTTACTATCATTTCAGCACAGTTTCACCCCTTAAAATGGTGGTTAAATAGTAGTAAATAGTAATTAAGTTGACATTTTAACTGTCTCTTTGTACCCACCAATAAAACAAAAAGTGCCTTATTTAATCAGAAAACGCCATTTTTTGCCATTTTGCCATTTTTTATTAAGTTAACATATTAAATTAACCCCTATAAATTAGCGGCAAATTTTTTTTATTATTTTATTTGTGTAACCGAATGGTTTCATATATATTTGTAACTGAACGGTTACGAATATAATTTTATGCGCAGAGATGTTTTCCAGGCGATCGCAGATCCTACAAGAAGGGATATAATAGCACTAATTGCAAATCAGTCATTAAACCTGAATGCTATCGCGGATAACTTTGATATCAGCCGGCCTGCCGTATCTAAACATATAAAAATTCTTACCCAGTGTGGCTTAATAACCATTACTCAGCAGGGCAGGGACCGTTATTGCCGGACCGACTTCAAAAAGCTGAACGAAGTAGCTGTATGGGTGGAACAGTACCGGAAATTCTGGACAAGTAAACTGGATGCCCTGGGGGATTTTTTGGAGAAGGAAGCCGCTGGTGAAAATAAAGTGTCATTGTTAAAACCTACTGAAGATGAAAAATGAACCTGTAGTAATTGAGCGCGTATATAATGCGCCGGTAAGGGCTGTATGGGAAGCCATAACCGATTTAAATCAAATGCGGCAATGGTATTTCCCCATGCTGGAAGAGTTTGAACCCGAAGTTGGTTTTGAGACCAAATTCGATGTCGAAAATGACGGGATGACTTACATTCATATATGGAAAGTGAAGGAAGCTGTTCCTTGCAAAAGGATCAGTTATGAATGGAAATTCGGAGATTATCCCGGCGATTCAGTGGTATCCTTTGAATTGTTTGAAGAAGGTGAAAGAACCAAAATTATTTTAACCCATTCAGGCGTGGAAACTTTCCGTGGAGACCTGTACCCCGGCCTCGCAAAGCAGAATTTTGTTGAAGGCTGGACAAGCTTTATCGGAACAAAATTAAAGGAATATGTTGAGCAGGATGTGGAAGCCTGACAGCAGCATTTTTAAAAGTTTAATATAAAAACAACGGCAAATTAAATCAGATAAAATGGAAACAGATAATACAGAGACAAAACCATTTGTAATTGAACGAACATACAATGTGCCTGCTGAGAAGGTTTGGCAGGCAATTACTGATAAAGACAAAATGCGCCAATGGTATTTTGATTTGAAAGAATTTAAGCCCGAGGTTGGATTTGAATTTCAGTTTTACGGCGGATCGAAAGAGGAACAATATTTGCACTTATGTAAGATAACCGAAGTTGTACCGGGTAAAAAACTTAAGCATAGCTGGCAATACGACGGCATCCCGGGCGAGTCGTATGTTACTTTTGAGTTATTTGCCGAAGACGGTAAAACCCGGTTAAAGCTAACACACGAAGGATTGGAAAGCTTCCCGAAAAACAGACCGAATTTTGCAAGAGAAAGTTTCTCAAAGGGATGGACCTATATTATTGGTACTTCACTGCCAGAATACCTGGAGAAAGCTTAATTCAACTTGCCAGGTTGCATATTTTTGGAATTCTGTGAAAATTTGTGCGGATAGTGAAGTTTTAAAATACAGGCATTTTGATGAGATAGATAATTATGTCTGTAAAGTTTAAGCACAATGCATGCACAAAGCACTACGCAATATTTTGGCTAAAGCCTTATACTTTTATAACAACCGTCCGCTAAAGCGGACGGCAATGAGCTGAAATATTGCTTGTTACATTCATTTCCGTTGGCTTCAGCCAACGGAAAGCGGGCAATGAGCTGAAATATTGCTTGTTGCATCCATTGCTCTTGGCTTCAGCCGACGGATAGCCAGCAATGAGCTGAAATATTGCTTGTTGCATTCATTGCCGCTGGCTTCAGCCACGAAAAGCGGGCAATGAGCTGAAATATTGCTTGTTGCATTCATTGCCGCTGGCTTCAGCCACGGAAAGCGGGCAATGAACTGAAGCATTGCTTGTTACATTCATTGCCGTTGGCTTCAGCTAACGGAAAGCGCAGTAGTTAATAAAGGGGCTTTAGCCAAATTCCGAAAGCAAGATATCCGGATCAACGGCACAATAACCAATTTTATTTATATGATTTATTTTATAGCCCAAGAAATCAAATTAACTGCCCAAACTATCCGTTACAGAACCATTTTTTGCGTCTCTGCACTATTGTATTATTTTTGTTGAAATGACACAGCAGCAACCCAATAATAAGCTTCATGGCAAAACCCTTGAGATGATATTGAATGCACTGGTAGCCCACTACGGCTGGCCGGAATTGGGCTATCGTATCCGTATAAATTGTTTTTTGGATAATCCAAGCATTAAATCGAGCTTAACTTTTCTCCGTAAAACCCCGTGGGCCCGTAAAAAAGTAGAAGATTTATACCTCAACAGTCCTGTCGATTAACCAGCGAAAAATTTAAAATGCCTTTCAGCTTTAGCCTTTTACCTTTAACCTGCTTAACTGTGTTTCTTTTTATTATTCATTTTGGCTTTTACACCCGAGCCATAGTTGTACGTTTTTGAATTACTTGCTTTTTTTTCATGAAAGGCCACGCCGTCAACAATGGAAGCTTGTTTATTTTTTGCCGGTTGCTTTTCTGTGGTATTATTCTCGGGCTTTTTATCAGCCTCAACAACAAGCCCGGCAGGTAGTTCGCCCACCGGTATTTTTTGACCAATGGCCTGTTCAATCTTTTTAACCATACTAAGTTCAAGGTCTGTAGCAAAAGTTATGGCCATTGTTTCTTCATCGGATGCCTCATTTGTAACCCGGTTAATGAAAATCTCCTTTTCAGCAGGTAGCTCAAAATGTACAAGGAAGGGAATATAATGCAGATCAGGATCAGATGACTCCACGTTTTCATCGCTGATAATCAATACCCTTAATTCAGCGGATCTCTTAAAATCATTGATGTCTGTAACGCTATTTAATTCAACAGACCACGAGTTTAATACAGCAATTGCATTTTTCTGTCGGTTTTGCAGGCTTTTGTAAATCTTTTCGGCAGTATGACGGGTATTTACAAATACAGCGGTTTTAGTAAACAGCTCACTATCCTGCATAAATAAATTCAGCAAGTTTAGCTTGGTGATAAAGTTTGGCACCTGGTATAATACCTGCGGATAGGTCTCTGTTTTAGTTTCGGTAATTTCTTCTACTTCAACAACCGCCGGAGCTTCCATAAACGGGCTGATCATTTTATTAAGCTTATCATGCATCACTTCGGTAAATACAAGATGCTGGCATTTTGTAATGCTGTTTGCCAGTTCAGCTACAGGTAATTGCAGGCCTTGTTTTACAATCAGCTCCGCATCATCCACTATTAAAAGCTCAACTTTATTAAGGTTAAGGCCTAATTTTAAATAGATTGCCCTGGCACGGTCAGGAGTGGCAACTACAATATCGGCGCCATCGGCTAAGGCATTCATCTGCATTTCAATACCCGGTGCAGCAAACAAACCTACTATTAACGCCGACTTGTTTTTATTTAATTCCTCAAAGCGGCTCATCACATCCTGCACATGTTCTTTGGTGGGCACCAGGATCAACACTCGCGGAACGCCATCTGAATTGTATTTTAAACGGTTTATCACCGCTATTACGTAAGCAGCGGTTTTACCACATCCCTCCGGTCCAACCGCAATAACATCCTGTCCGCCAAAAATACGCGACAATGTTTTTTGCTGAATCTCTTTCGGGCTGATATAACCAGCTTCGGTTATCGTCCTTATTAGTTGTTTATTAAGCTTAAATTTTTCTGACCACGCCATCCTTATGTTTTAAAATCCTTACGGAGCGCAAAATTACCCTTTTTAAGCTTAGTTTCAGGTATTTAATGTAATTTGAGTATAATGCTGATGTTATACAGCTTGCCAGTCAATATCAGCAACGGTCTGCAGCATGGCTGAGAAGGTTGATCCGGGAGCAAGATCAAGGTATGGATAGGTTACTTTTGAAAGATAAAGGCCTTGCGGATATGCCGGAATTATGATCTGGGGTGTTGTTTTATTAATAAGGTGATTCTCAAATTCATCCACGCTCATTCTTCCCTGTCCTATATCCAATAACCTGCCAATAATGATCCGTACCATTTTGCTTAAAAAACGATTAGAGGTGATCTGAAATCTTAATTTATCGCCATTGTTATTGATAAACAAGCCCGCAGCCGACACATTAC
>JAQNCM010000489.1 GCA_029237615.1 Mucilaginibacter sp. | reverse complement strand
GTCCGTCGCGCCGTTCAACGTGTCGGGGAGGCCGAGCATGAATCTGAGTGACCTGGTGCGCGCCCTTCTATCCTTCGATGCGCTCATGGCCCGGCAGTGGGTGTTGCCGCTCAAGCTGGCTGATGGCGTCTTGACCCGGCTGGCCGATGGCCATCGTGCTCGCGCGCAGTCGCAGTCGGTGATCGCGATGGCCATCTCTCGCTTGAGCGGCGGTGCTGCATGGTGATGGCCATCTCCCCGGCGACGGCGGCGCCGGCATGGTGATGGCCAGCCGGCGCCCGAGCGGGGGATGGGGTGGAGGCGGTCAGCCGTCGCCGGGCGTCAGGTCGCCGACGATGCGGGCCATGACGTCGCGTTCGACGAGCTTCTTCTTGCGGCGGGCCGCCTCGCGCAGCGCGGCGGTAGCGATGCGGTCGATCTCGCGCAGACTCGAGCCCGCGGCTTCGTGCAGGGCGGTGAGGGCGTCGGCGGTGAAGATCTCGCGATCGGCGCCGGCGCGGCGGAGGCGGAGCTGCACGTACTCGGCGGTGTCGTCGACGACCATGGGCCCGATGGAGAGCCGTCGCTCGATCCGGGAGTAAAGCGAGCGGTTCTTGCGCAGCTCGAGTCGGTCCTGGAGGTCGGAGAGGCCCACGAGGACGAGCGACAGGAGCGCTCGACTGTCCCATTCGTAATTCAAAAGAATGTGCAAATGGTCGAGCGTGTCCTGGTGAAGCAGGTGCGCTTCGTCGAGCAGGAAGACGGGGTGGATGCGGTCGCGGCCGAGGTTCTCGACGTGGTTGCTGACGGCGTAGAAGACGGCCGCCGCCGTGGCAGCCGGGGTCAGGCCGAGGGCCTGGCAGAGCTGGCGATAGAAGTCGCGGCGGCCGAGCGTGGCGTTGTGGCAGTAGGTCAGCCGGTAGCCGGCTTGCGGCAGTCGATGCCGCACGGCCCGCAGCACGCACGTCTTGCCGGCCCCGGGCTCGCCGACGAGGAGCACCTGGGCGTGCTCCTGCACGGCCTCGCACACCTCCTCGACAACTTCCTGCTTGGAGGGCGGGAGCCAGAGGTCGCTGTCCGCGATCTCCTTGGAGAAGGCCGCTTCGGACAGGGCGAAGAAGCGGACGAAGGACTCGCTCACGAGGCACCTCCCGTCGCGCTCGTCTCACCGTCGCGGCCCTTGGAGCGCCCGAGCGTCCGGGTGGGGTCGAAGTCCACCGGACGCGTCGGCTTGTCGGCGGCGGGGCCCCCGCGTGGCGGTCGCTTGCGCCGAGCATTGCTCTCCGGGTCGACGGGGTGCAGCACCAGGCGCTTGCCCTCGTGCTCGACCCAGGGCGGCTCGGTGGGCGCGACGAAGCAGCGGGCCACGGTGACGATCTGGCCGGCGAGGTAGCCCTGGTCGAGCTGCCACACGACGCCGTCGACGGAGACGATGTTGTCGCCCGAGACGCGGCGCCGGGTGCGCTCGGTGAGCGCGACGCGGAGCGCCTTCTCGTCGACGGCGCCCTCGCCGGTGGGGCGGGCGGCGTACACCTTCGCCGGGCTCTTGCCCATCAGGCCCGCGTGCGGCGCGGGGTGATAGCGCTTGTCGAGATAGGCGCGGAGGGTCGCGTTGATGTCCTCGAGCGAGGCGACGGCGCCGAGGTAGTTGAGGCACCCTTCGCGCAGCGTGCGCCAGAAGCGCTCCATCTTGCCGCGCGCCTCGGGATCGTAGGGTTTGGCATGCAGGAGCGTGATGCCGAGCCGGGCGCACGCGGTCTTGAGGATGTCGCCGCGATAGGTGGAGCCGTTGTCGAGGTAGAGCCCGTCCGGCTTGCCCTCGCGGCGGAGGGCATCCACGGTCATGCCGAGCATGTCGACCTCCTTCTCGGTGGCGTGCGCCTCCAGGGCGACGACGTAGCGGGAGGCATCGTCGAGCAGCCCGTGGATGCGGACCGGCGTCGTCTTGCCGCCGACGGTGCAGCCGGTCACGTGGCAGACGTCGCCGTGCCAGAGCGCTCCGGGGCGCTCGGCCTGCCAGCGCAGGCGCGTCTTCGGCTCGCCCTCGGGACGGGCGGCACGGCGACGGAGCCCCGCCGCCGCGTAGAGCCGCCGCACCGTGGGCTCGGAGACCTTGCCCTCGTCGAGCCGCCCCTCGTCGACGAGGGTCTTGAGGATGAGCGGCACGGAGGCGTCGGGATGCTCGCGCCGGATGTCGAGCAGCAGCGTGCGCAGCTCCTCGGTCAGCTCCTGCGCGAAGCCCTGATCGCTGCGGGGCTGCGGACGCAGGCCAGCAAGGCCGTCCGCGCGAAAGGCGTAGAGCCAGCGCTCGAGCGTGGGGATCGAGTAGGTGCGCGTGCTCGCCGCTCCCGGCGGTCGAAAGCGTTGCTCGCTCAGGGCGCGCAGCTCGGTGGCGAGCTGGCCGTGGGTGAGCACGCGATGCATGAGAGGGCCGATGACCGTGGCGCGATAGATCGCCACGGCCTCGGCATGGTCGGTGGGGCCGAGGTCCATTCCAAAGGGTCCTTCCTGCGCCTTCTTGGCGCGCGGCCCTTGTCCGGGATCACCGCGATTCGCGGGAGGGATCTTCTCAGGTGGGCGCTGCTTTTCGGCCTCCGAAGGGGTGGTCCCCTCACGCCGCGTGCGCGGCGCCGAGGAAGGCGCGGTGCTCGATCGCGAGCGCCCGGGTCGTCGGATCTGCGCTCGCTGCCAGCGCCGACGCCGCGCTGGCTGCCACACGGCGCAGCGTTGCAGAGGGGTCGGGGGGACCGGGCACCCCTGGGAAGAGCCTTCCCCGCGCGATGTCCCGCGCCCACCGTTGTAGGGTCGCCCAGCCCCTCACCGCAGCGTGGCCGAGGATCGTCGCCGGGCACACACTGCGCCGCACCTGGGCCGCCGTCGCCTGCACCAGCCCCCAGAACGCGAGCGCAAAGCCGATCGCGCAGGCGCTGTACAGCCGCCGCGCCAGGAGCCCCTGGGGGACGACCACGATCACGCCGCGGCAGGCCACGCAGCGGTAGCGACGCCCGACGATCTCCACCGTCACCGCGGGCTCCCCCGGACCGCCGGGACCGCGCACCTGCCGCGCGCGGGTGCCATGGCCCTGCAACTGGAGCGAGCCGCCGACCGGGCAGCTCGCAGCTCCGCAGAACGGGCAGCGGGCCGGGCGGGCCTCCTCGACCGTGGGCAGTCGCACCTGCCAGCTCTTGATGCTGAACGCGCTCTGGACGACACTCGTACCGCTTCGATTCTTGCGCACTCGAACCGGAGCACGACGAGGAGGGTTGTCCGTCCAAGATTAGCCTCCTCGTCGCCTTTTTGTGGTCGGCACCACGCCGATACTCCGTCCTCCGGCGCTCACGTACCCGATCCGTCCACCCCCGAGAACCGGTGCACCGCGCACCGACCTCCACGACGCCAACGGGGGGCAGACGGCTTCACACCTTGCCCACAGGATTGCACAGGTTTTCAGTCTCCCCCCCTCGACCCCCCCTCGTGCCACGTGCAACCAAGCGGGTCGCTCCCGCCAGCTGCCACGCCGCTACGACGACGAGATCATCTTCGAGCGGAGACAGAACGGAGACAGAGAAGAGGAGGAGGACCACGTACGCCATCCCACCGCCTGGCAAACGCTCGGGATCGAAGATGACCATCGCCGAGGAGCAAGGGCGTTCCCCTCACCGAGACTGAGCGAAACAGCAGGGATGCGCCCTATTGAGACCGATCGCTAACAACATGAGGCGAGGGGATTGCGTGGTCGGGGACGATCTCGTTGCGGGAGGAGGAAGGAGGGGAGGTGGCGCGGATGTTGCGCGTGGCCAGGTAACGGGTGGGACTGGCGGGCGAACGGCGGAGAGGGTGGGGGATGGGTGCTGGACGAGGGCGGGCGAGCCGCGGGACCCCGGGAATCGGCAGCGAAGAGGCGGCTTCGTAGCAACGGCGGGACGGAGACAGGAGGGGTGAACGTGGAGAGCGGTCCGGCGTTCGGCCGCGAGGAGGTGGCGTCGTTGCCTGGGGCCCCGGATTCAGGACGCCGGGAGGCGGCGAGGAAGCGCCGGAGCGCCCGGATTTGAGCCGCGGGAGGCGGAAGTCGAATGCTATGTTGGGCAGACGTGCACCAACGCCCGGCGCCGGATCGACGCGTTCTGACTTGACAACGCCATGCATCCGGTGTCCGTTGATCAGTGGTGGCAGGGAGTAGGATGAACTACTCGCGAGAACCGACGCACTCTACCTCATGACCATTAACATCGGGTGGCATTCGGGCGGCAATGTATTTCTGATCGCCGACACGGCGATTACGCACAGAAGCCAAGCGGGCACGCAATCCACGAGCTTCAACGAGTCCGTCGTTAGCGAGCGCTCGCGCACTGTCGAGGAAAAGCACTCAAA
>JAQNCM010000265.1 GCA_029237615.1 Mucilaginibacter sp. | reverse complement strand
GATGATAAAAATGAATTTAGCTTGAGTTATAACCGCGGAATAACCCGCCCCGCGTACGACAAGCTGAACCCGTTTTTATATTATACGGACCTTTATGATTACACGGCCGGTAATCCTTATCTAAAGCCCGAACATTCCAACACGGTTGAAATTTCTTATAATTACAATAAACAGTTTATAGCTACATTATATTCAAATATTGTGACTGATGCATCCAATTTTAATTTCTTTCAACAGAATGATGCTTCCAAAGTAAATACTAATACCAATATTAATTTTGGTAAAATATATAATTATGGTGTAAGGTTTTTCGCCCCTGTAACATTCACAAACTGGTGGACCGCTAATTTCAACCTCGATGCTGCTTATCAGCGATATGTTGCTTACGCGGTTAACGGTAATCTTAATAAGGGTACACAAGATGTTGTATTAACGAGCACACAACATTTTATTATTAGTAAAACGCTGTCGGCAGAGATTTTTGGCAAATACGAAACGCCCAGCTTTTATGGAATTAATCAATTTAAATCGTACTATAACGCAGATGCAAGTATCGGAAAAACACTATTTAATAAAAGAGGAAACATCAGGCTAACTGTAACCGATATTTTTAATACGCTGCGTGACCGAAGCCATATTAATTACGAAAACCTGAATATGTCAATAATTGATAAAAGAGAGAGCCAGATTGCCAGGCTCACGTTTACCTATCGCTTTGGAAAGACCACTTTGAAGGCTACTGCTCCACATCACCCGGGAAACGAAGAGGAACAGATAAGAACATTTGCGTCTAATTAAGCTTATTTATTAAGTTAAACTACAATGCTTTATCCCGCATGCCCGTTTATTAAACTCATAAATATAATAAACAGCACCAATAAGCTGATTCCAACATACATGTAATCCTTTTCGAGCACAAATCCGATTGCAGAAAATATGACCCGGAGAATAGGAGTAGCAATTAACAGGACAATGCCAGTTTGAATTATAGCCTGGCCCTTAAGATCAAAAAGACCATTGATAAGGCTTTCCGGGTGCTGAACAAAATCCGGTACTCCCTTAAATACTTTATAATCTTCGATGGTATGCCCATGCCTGGATAAATAAAATATTCCGCCGATAAATACGATGCTGATTGAGGTGATTATGCCAACCCGCAGCACCATGCCAATAAGTGTTTGTATATCTGTATCTTTAAATTTGCCCATTTGTTATTCTTTAATGCCCCGGCTGATTAAGTGTTAACGGATTCCGTCTAAAGCGTAGTGAAACATAATCGCCCCAATCCACCAATAAATTTATATTTTTCCTGTAATTCCGTTGTAGATCATCTGCCCTGCCAAAAATGTTACCACTATGGCAAAAACCCAGCGCAGCCATCCTGAAGATGAAGTGTGAACCAATATTTTTGATCCGGTAAATGCCCCAAATAAAACACCAATTACCACCGGCATAGCTATCCCCGGACTTATATAGCCCCGCTGCAGGTATACTACTGCACTTGCCGATGCGGTAACACCAATCATAAAATTGCTGGTTGTGGTTGATACTTTAAAAGGGATCCGCATAATAGTATCCATTGCAATTACTTTTAACGCACCCGAGCCGATACCCAGCAAACCGGATATAACGCCGGCAAAAAGCATCATAAAAAAACCTCCGCCAACTTTATTTACGCCATATTGAACGGTTCCGTTTGCGGTAGGGTAGCTGCTGTTAAGCCTTAGTTTTTCGGCCAGGTAGCTTTTATGTTTTACAATTTGTTCTGCCTTTTTTCGCAGCGATAATATAGCCGAAAAAATTAAGATCACCCCAAATAATATAGCGATGTAATGAGTGGGAATATAAGCTGCCAGTATGGCGCCGCACATGGCGCCTGCAGTTGTTGCAATTTCTAAAAACATACCAAGCCGCATATTGGTTATGCCTTCTTTAACATAAGCCGCAGCTGAGCCTGATGAGGTTGCGATAACTGAAACCAGTGAGGCCCCTATGGCATAGTGTATATCTACATTAAGCAGCAAGGTAAGCAACGGAATAATTACAACACCTCCGCCTAAACCTGTTAACGACCCTAATAAACCTGCAAAATACGAACCTAATAGTATAATAAGCGTAAATACAATTACCGACATACCGCACAAAATATTGACGCGCCAAAAGTAGCAATAACTTTTTTTAAGAGACTACTTTAATGTTTACCTATAGATTTAATTGGGTATTATAAGCACAATTAAATTTAAAAATACCCGGATATAAATATGAGCTGGTATTTTAAATACGGTTTAATCCCTGTTATATAACCTTTCTCAATTTGTACATTTGTCCAACTTAATATGAGCTATCCAAGTTTACAAGCCTGCATTACCGATCTTGAAAAGCACGGACATCTGATCCGCATTAAAGATGAGGTTGATCCATATCTCCAGATGGCGGCTATACATTTGCGGGTATTTGAACAGCAGGGCCCGGCCATTCTTTTTGAAAATGTAAAAGGGAGTAAATTCCCGGCGGTATCCAATCTTTTTGGCACGCTGGAACGTTCCAGGTTTATTTTCAGGGATACGCTGGATAAAATTAAAACCCTGGTCGACCTTAAATCAGATCCTATAAAAGCAATAAAAAATCCTTTTAAGTATGCGGATGTTGCGTTAACTGCGTTATCGGCCCTGCCGATGAAAACCGGCAAAAACGCACCAGTAAATTTTGGAAAATGCCATATCAGCGACCTGCCTCAAATTGTAAACTGGCCAATGGATGGCGGCCCTTTTA
>JAQNCM010000362.1 GCA_029237615.1 Mucilaginibacter sp. | reverse complement strand
TGGAAGATATGACGCCAACTATGGTGTTACTTTTTTGGGAAATAAAACGCACGGTTTTAATTATATATCGCCAAAAAAAAGCGGCCTGTTCGTGACAGGTGAGGTGAGAGACGTTGCAACAATTAATACTAAAAATGGGAAGCAGATAATCATAGCGCGAAATAACGACGCGTTACAGTTATTTAAGGAAAATTGAGAAATAACAGCCTTTCGGTGTTTTAAAAATAAGCGGTAAAATTTACCTGTATCTTTATCTTGTCAGTATCTGTAGTCGGTAGCTTGTTATTCAGATAACTTTCAAATGGCAAAATAGCAGATTGATACTTTTGGTCGATAAAGTATTGACTTACACCGTCATAAATAGACTGTCTTTTATTGAATTTTCCATTGAACCTGGCCGAATACAGCGGACCTCCTTTAGGCATCCTCATAAAAGTTATATCATTATAGGACTTAGTTTCTTTATCGATAAAAAACCCAATGTTAACCTGGGCAGAATCTTTGCCTTTTCGCAAAAATTGGGCAATTAACGGCTGGGTTTGTTTTACGTTATGCGTTTGGGTATAACGCTGCAAAGCGGATAACATTTTGGCTGCCTCAGTGAATTTGTCTTTTGCTAAAACAACTCTTCTGATAACTATCAAATTTGCCACAGGCACCCTGGTTTTAAAAATACGGCAACCATATCGCAAACTATCTGTTTCCATAAAGTTTTTGAGATCGTTAACATGTGTATCTGAAAAGGATACCGGCCTAAACTTTCCAGCCAGGTAACTTATCAAACTGGTTTTTTTATAAACGGCAATGAATGATTTATTCAACCCCGTATCTGGTATTACTACGAAACTGTAGCTGATGGTTTTATCATTATTGTTTTCAATAATTCCAAATGTATTTCCCTGGTATGCTACGTTTAATTGAAGCAGTTTATACTTTATCGCAAAGGAACCGTCATTTTTTTTTATGGAAACTTTAGCGGAATCCGCGGTTGGAACACTTGACAGATCACTGCGCCATTTTTGCCATTTATCGGGTTTAGCCAGCAAACTGTAAATATTTAAAAATGATGCTTTGACTGGTATAGTTTCTTGTTGTTGTACAGGAATTAAAAAAGCCGATAAAATGACAAGGGCTAACAATGATAAAATAACTTTTTGCTTCATTTAAGTTTATTGGTGGACGGGGGACTAAAATACATAAAAAACCCCGAACCGGATGGCTTTTGGCGGTATTTATGCATGTTCTTTAACAAAATTTATCTATCCTTTACGCCGGAAATCTTGCTTACTTTATTAATTATTTAATACATTTATAGACCAATAATTAACCGGGAAAAGATTAAAAAAAAGGCAAAAAATTTGTGAAAAATGCCGTTTTCATCCTGTTAATTTCCTGAAATAAATTAATTAATGATTAAAGGCATTACTAATGTTTGCCGTAAATGGCGGAGTGTTAATCATCTTTTTTTGATAATAGTTGCTACTGCGATTAGTATGTCATCCTGTAAAAAGGAAAAAGCTGAACCGGTCTTATTTCAATTGCTTGATTCCACACAAACAGGTATCCATTTTACCAACAGCTTAAATGACAGCGATTATCCCGGCATTTTAAATTATCTATATTTTTATAATGGGGGCGGTGTTGCCATTGGTGATATTAATAATGACGGGCTACCAGACATATTTTTTACATCCAACAAAAAAGGTGGAAACAAACTCTACTTAAATAAAGGCAATTACCAATTTGAGGACATTACAGATAAGGCAGGTGTTGCAGGTACCGCCGACTGGAGTACCGGGGTAACCATGGCGGATGTTAACAATGATGGTTACCTGGATATTTATGTGTGTGCAGTAGCGGGGAAGTTAGATTTTAAAGGGCATAATATGCTTTATATCAATAACCATGACGGTACCTTTAGCGAGGAGTCCGCAGCGTATGGACTTGATTTTTCGGGTTACTCTACCCAGGCGGCCTTTTTTGATTATAACCATGACGGGAAGCTCGATTGCTTTTTGCTGAATCAGTCCCACCACTCGGTTGATACCTACGGCGACACCAGTTTACGCCGTAAAAGCAATAAACTGGCGGGCAGCAGGTTGTACCTAAATAACAATGGGCACTTTACTGATGTTACGCAAAAGTCCGGAATTTATAGCAGTTCATTGGGTTACGGTCTTGGCCTGGCCATTGGCGACCTGAACAATGATGGCTGGGAAGACATTTATGTGGGGAATGATTTTCACGAAAACGATTATTGCTACATCAATAATCATAACGGCACTTTCACAGAATCAGGTGCTAAACATTTTAATCATTACAGCCGCTTTAGTATGGGCAATGATATGGCCGATTTTAACAACGATGGCCAGCTTGACATCATCACTGCGGATATGCTTCCTGCCGAAGAAAATATTTTAAAGACCTACGGTGGCGACGAATCTTATGATCAATATAAATTCAAAATACTGGATGGGGGCTTTCAGTACCAATATTCACGTAATTGCCTGCAAAAAAACCTTGGAAACGGGGAAGCCTTCAGTGAAGTAGGATTAATGGACGGCGTATCAGCAACTGACTGGAGCTGGAGTCCTTTGCTTGCTGATTTTGATAATGATGGAATAAAAGATCTTTTTATAGCAAACGGAATAAAGCGCCGGCCAACAGATATGGATTATATCAGTTTTATATCCAACATCTCCGTACAGGGATTGCTCCAAACGGGGCATGGGATGGATAATGTTGCGGTTGATAAGATGCCCACAGGTGATACCCACAGCTATATTTTTAAAGGAACAAAAAACGAAAAATTTATTGATAAAAGTGCCTTGTGGGGATTCAATGATGTGATGCTGTCCAATGGTGCCGCTTATGCCGATTTGAACAATGACGGCAATCTGGACCTGGTGGTAAACAATTTAAACCATCCGGCTTGTATTTATAAAAACGTAAATAAAGGTAGCCACTACCTAAGCCTGAGATTTACCGGAACGCGGGATAATCGCTTTGGAATTGGTGCAAAAGCCTATGTTTTTTGCGGTAAGCAAATGCAATATGAACAATTAATGCTAACCCGTGGCTTCCAGTCGTCAGTTGAGCCTAAACTGAATTTCGGATTAAATGACAAGAAAAAAATAGATAGCTTGTTGATTGTTTGGCCCGACCAAACTTACCAGGTGATCAGGAATATAAATGGCGACCAATCGTTGGTGATAGATCAAAAGAATGCAAAAGGGCACTTTGACCACAACACATTTTTCCCTGCTCCGCGCCCGATCTTAAAAGACATGACAGACCAATTGAACATCAGCTGGAAGCATGAGGAAAATAATTTTGTAGATTTTAACCTGCAACCGCTCATCCCGCATATGCTGTCAACAGAAGGTCCGCGCATTTCCGTTGCTGATGTAAACCACGATGGCCTTGATGACTTTTATGTTTGCGGTGCAAAAGGGCAGCCGGGAGCCTTGTTTATTCAAACGCCGGTCGGCGGTTTCAAACTTACTATACAGCCGGACTTTATTAACGATAAAGCATGTGAAGATGTTGATGCTGTTTTTTTGGATGCAAATAAGGATGGCAATCCTGATTTATATGTAGTTAGCGGCGGTAATGAGCTACGGGACGGATCTCCTGAATTAGCAGACCGATTGTATATAAATGATGGCAAGGGACAGTTTAAACGCTCAAATAATATTCCATCCATAAAACTTAATAAAGCCGCAGTGGCAGTTGCCGATATAAACCATGACGGATATCCTGATATTTTTGTAGGCGGCGCTCCGGGTAACTTAGCATACGGGCAAACTCCTGAATCATATTTGCTGATGAACGACGGGCACGGAAATTATAAAAAATCGCCCATCCCTGATGAGTTGAAATATGTGGGGATGCCGCGTTCGGTAGCCTTTGCAGATTTGGACGGTGATGGCTGGCCCGACCTGGTTGTTGCAGGTGAGTGGATGCCGGTAAAGGTTTTTATGAATAAAAAGGGCAAATTTGTTCAGCAGCTCCAGAATGAAATGGATAAGATGTCCGGATGGTGGCAAAAGGTGGTACTGGCAGATGTAGACGGCGACGGTAAAATAGATATCATTGCCGGTAATTATGGTTTAAATTCTAAACTTAAACCCACAGTCCAGGATCCCGTAAAGCTATTCTTGGCTGATCTGGATAAAAATGGCACCATTGATCCGCTACTTACTTACAGCATTGATAAAAAGGATTATACTTTTTTAGGCAAAGGTGAAATAGAAAAACAGGTGCCGCTCATAAAAAAGAAATTTTTGTATTACCATGATTTTGCCGGGAAAACAGTTAACCAGTTGTTTGGCGATTCATTAAAAGGCAAACCTTTAATCGCCACCTCATTTACTTCCGGAGTATTTTATAACAAAGGCAACGGCAATTTTAAGTTTAAGGCGTTTCCTTCACAGGCACAGGTGTCACCGCTTTTTGGCTTTGCTACCTTGCCATCGCCCACCATGGGGATACTTGCCGGGGGCAACTTTTCAGGAATTATGCCTTATGAGGGACGCTATGACGCAGATTATGGGGATGTCATACTATTGGATAAAGCGAAGGATTTTAAATGGATATCACCTGTATCATCCGGATTTTTATTGCGTGGTGAGGTAAGGGATATTAAGACTATAAAAACAACGGGAGGTGTAATCTATGCTGTTGCCTTTAATAATAACAAGATCAGATTTTTTAAATTAAGTAACGGAATATGAGAAAAGTATATTTATTGTTTTTTTGCCTTGGGTTATTTTTCAGCACTACGCTATATGCCCAGGATGAATGGATAGTAAAAGCGGATAAAATTGATCCCGCTAATTACTATGGCATTACGGTAGCTAACGGTATGATAGGGATCGTATCATCATCCGAGCCATTCAAGGTAAAAAATGTAGTGCTCGCCGGAGCGTATGATTTATATGGAAGAGGAAGGGTAAGTAATTTCCTCAATAGCTTTAACCTGCTCAGCATGTATCTGGAGATAAACGGCCGGCGTATTGAAGCCAAAAACATCAGCAATTTTAAGCAGGAACTTGACATGCAACGCGCTGCATTTACCACTACTTTTGATTATGGCGATGATGCATCCGTAAAATACACCTATTACTCGTTGCGACAGCTGCCATTTACGGTTTTGATGGATATTTCAATAACGGCAAAAAAGGCAATAAATGTCACTGCTGCCAGCATAATGGAAGCTCCGGATGCGTTAAAAGATGTTCAGAATTACTACAACGAGATAGACAGGCCTCATGTAACCATCAGCCTGCTTACTTCAACTGCAAAAAGCCCCACCGGGAAATTGCAATTGTGTGCATCTAATACCTTTTTATTTAATGAACCGCATGGCCACGAGCCGCGGGTGATCCATGAAATGTGGGACAACAACATGCACCTGATGAAATTCAGCAAAACTATAAGTGCCGGCGAAACCTACCAATATGCTGTTGCTGGGTCATCAATTACCTCCGCACATGATGCCGACCCACTTAATCAGGCTGAGCGTTTAACAATGTTTGCCAAGCTTGAAGGCCGTGACCGCTTGATCCAATATCATACCAACGCATGGGCCGACCTTTGGAAGAGCGATATTAAAATTGACGGCGATCCGCAGGTGCAGCAGGATGTGCATAGCATGCTTTATCACCTGTATTCTTTTTCACGCGCTGGAACCGCCTATTCTCCATCACCTATGGGATTGTCCGGTTTAGGCTATAACGGGCATGTTTTTTGGGATGCCGACCTGTGGATGTACCCGGCCTTACTGGTTTTACATCCTGAGATAGCCAAATCATTGGTCGAATATAGGTTTCAACGGTTGGCTGCTGCAAAGCAAAACGCCTTTGCACATGGCTATAAGGGTGCAATGTTTCCGTGGGAGAGTGCCGACAGCGGGGTAGAGGAAACACCTGTTTGGGCATTAAGTGGCCCATTTGAACACCATATTACTGCGGATGTAGCGCTGGCTGCTTGGAATTATTATTGCGTAACGCAGGATAAGCAATGGCTGCGGGAGAAAGGATGGCCCTTGCTTTCGGCCACCGCTGATTTTTGGGCAAGCCGCGTGGAGCGGAATGGCCCCGGACAGTATGATATCAAAGACGTGGTAGCTGCCGACGAATGGGCGGAGAACGTAGATAACAATGCATTTACCAATGCCGCTGCTATAGCAAATTTGCAGTTTGCAACGGCTGCCGCCAAAATATTAGGCATACAAGCTGATCCTGCCTGGCAATTGGTAGCTCAGAATATTCCCATATTAAAATTCCCGGATGGGGTAACAAGAGAGTTTGCCACCTATAAAGGTGAAGGAATTAAACAGGCCGATGTAAACTTGCTGGCTTATCCATTAAAAACAATAACCGATGCTGCCCAGGTAAAAAAAGATCTGGAATATTATGATAGTCGTATCCCCAACGAAGGTACACCCGCCATGACGCAGGGGATATTTGCCCTGTTATACTCCAGGTTAGGTAATGGGGATAAAGCATATCATTGGTTTAAAGATGCTTACGAACCTAATTTAAACCCGCCATTCCGGGTGATTGCTGAAACCAAGGGTGGAACCAATCCCTATTTTGCCACCGGAGCAGGCGGGATCATTCAAAGCCTGTTAATGGGTTTCGGAGGTTTGGATATTACGGACAAGGGTATCGTACAGATTAAAAGTAAACTGCCTGCTAACTGGCATTCGCTCACCATTACAGGAGTTGGGCCTGATAGAAAAACCTATGTTGTTAAATAAATATGATCCTATTAAGTGTATGAAACGTTCGCTATCGTTATTTGCTGTTGCCTTTTTACTTTTTACATCCTGCAAAAAACCGGATTATATAAAGATATTTCACGATCCGGACTTATATAGCCGCACAGTGCACGAGCTTAACGGTGTGGTGATGGGGAATAATTTTACCCCGGTGGTGGCGTCCCGAAATTACGCTTATGCAAATGTTGCAGGTTATGAAGTTATTGCAGCCGGCGATCCGGCACATTACCGGTCACTTGCCGGGCAATTAAATGGATTAAAAAGTGTGGCAAAGCCCGATAAAGGGACCACCATAGATTACCCATACGCCGCAACGCTGGCGTTTTGCAAAGTTGGCGAAGCTGTAACCTTTCCGGAGGGAAGCCTGAAATATTATACCGACAGCCTGCATCAACTGGCAATAACTCACGGTATGCCATCGGATATTTTAAATAATTCAGAGCGTTTTGCTAAAGCAGTAGCATTATCAATTATGGCCTGGAGCAAAAAGGACAATTATTTAAAAACCAGGAGTATGCCCAAATTTGCTATCAATGATTCGGCAGGCAGATGGGTGCCCACGCCGCCTGCCTATACCGAGGCTGTTGAACCCCATTGGAGCGAGATAAGGACGATGGTTATGAATAATGCTAAGGAATATACAGCACCGCCACCACCCAGGTTTGATATAAAGGATAAAAACAGCCTGTATTATAAAGATGTTATGTATAGTAAGAATGCGGTTGATAGTTTAACTGCGGAGCAGGCGCATATTGCTGATTTTTGGGATGATAACCCGGGCAAGCTAAATGTAAGCGGTCACGTTATGTTTATTACCAAGAAATTTTCACCACCGGGGCATTGGTTAAGCATAGTGGGCATTGGTGCGCAAAAAACAAAAGCCGACTTTAACACTACTGTTTGTGCCTACGCAAAAACTTCGATAGCATTATTTGACGCTTTTATTGAATCGTGGACTGCTAAGTATATTCACAAAACCGCCCGGCCGGAAACCATCATTAATAAATATTTCGACCCAAATTGGCATCCGCATTTACAAACACCGCCTTTTCCAGAGTACACATGCGGGCATTGTACCATATCAGCCGCTGCTGCTGAAGCACTTACCAGTGTACTTGGGGACCACGTGGCTTACACTGATACTTCTGAGCTTGAGTTTGGTATAAAAAGCCGTTCGTTTAAATCTTTCAGAGCTGCAGCGGATGAAAATGTGTGGGCACGGTTTTATGGCGGTATACATTTCCATAACTCCTGCGTGGTATCCAATCATTTTGGCAAAATAGTGGGTGATTCAGTGGTAGTGAAACTAGTTATGAAAAAGTAAAATGGGATTATCTGTTAAAATAAATATATATTATCTTGTTTTTAAATTGTTTTAATAAGCTTGTGATTAAGTAGTTGTGTAAATTTCGGACAGATTCTACTTAAATTTTTATTATACAAACGATCACGGTATTGGTGGTAATGTTCGTGGTATTTTACAAGTTATTACATTTATACTAACATCAGATATTTGAATTTTTTGATTTATGTCTGTACAATTGGTTTAGTTGATAGGCAACCGGTTAGCTGGTTGCCTATTTCTTTTTACAAAAAAATTCTGTTTTTAAATGTGAGTGATTTGCTATTTTAATACATTAACTGCAAGTAGCTGCGGTACTGAGGAGGAGGCTCACAGTTTTAAAATAAATGGTATTTATATTATGACACTGCCGATTCTAAAATCGATGTAGCGGTTAAGGAATAAACGGACACATAAATTCTATGG
Organism: Mucilaginibacter sp.; assembly: GCA_029237615.1. Taxonomy (GTDB): domain Bacteria; phylum Bacteroidota; class Bacteroidia; order Sphingobacteriales; family Sphingobacteriaceae; genus Mucilaginibacter. Next base: position 8,172 of record JAQNCM010000362.1, on the reverse strand, counting down.
TTTACCGTTATCAACCCACATCAGCTTAAAAGGCAAACTATTGTCTGATTAAAATATTTATTATAATTATCAAAAGAAATTATTTAGATTTAATCATATGTTTTATTTTTATTGGGCATATAGAGTAGAGAAGAAAACTTAAAGGATAATTAATATAGTAAATGCATACTTGTTATTATTAAGCAAAACAAATAATAATCAATTAAAGATTGATAAATTGCTGCTATTTTAGGTAATATTTGATAGAAAATCCCCCTTCTGCTGAAACAAGCGTGCACTAACTTATCGAAATTTCCAGTTACCAGATTAAGTTGATTTATCAAAATAAATTAGCAAAGGCAATAGTAACAATCAAGTTAAACCATTGTCAAATCTCTGTTAAGTTTCCTTCAAATAAAGAAAACGATGGCCCTATTTCATAAGTTTGACAAATAATAAAATCAGGACAAGTTAATATGAAGAGGAAAATATTGTTTATGACCGGTTCAATTAACCAGACGCAACAAATGCACCAGATATCAAATTACCTTAAAAAGGAATATGACTGCTGGTTTAGTCAAATATTTCCTGACACCGCATTTCTTAAAACTATTTTAAAATATACTCCATTTGCCAATGGTACGGTGTTAACCGGCCAGTTTAGAGAACGGTCAGAAAATTACTTGCGCCAGCATGGACTGCAGATTGATTATGGCGGGGATATGAACATTTACGACCTGGTTGTAAACTGTACCGATATGATTGTTGCCGATAAGTTCAAACAATCAAAAACTGTTTGGGTACAGGAAGGAATGATTGACAGGCGTACCCTTTTTGCCGGATTTGTAAAAGCGACCGGCTTGCCTCCATATTTTACCGGAGACACCTCGTTAAACGGATCCACCAATATTTGTGATGTTTATTGCACGGCATCCGAGGGATATAAAAATTATTTCGCGAAACATGGTACTGATCCAAAAAAGCTGATCGTTACCGGTATACCAAATTATGACAACCAACTTGAGTTTGTAAACAATGATTTCCCCTATCATAATTACATAATGGTGGCCACATCTGATATGCGCGAAACTTACAGGTTTGAGAACAGGATAGCATTTATTAAGCATGCGGTAAAAATAGCGGCGGGACGACAATTACTTTTTAAACTTCATCCCAACGAAAAAGTTGAACGGGCGGAGGCAGAAATACGCAAATACGCGCCGGCGGGGACATTGATATACCACACAGGTAATACTAATCACATGATTGCCAACTGCAGCGAACTCATTACGCAATATTCAACGGTTGTTTATACCGGCATTGCACTCGGTAAAAAGGTATATTCATATTTCGATGTCGATGAGCTAAAGCGACTGGCACCCATTCAAAACGGTGGAAGATCCGCAAAAAATATTGCGCAAATATGTCGTAGCTTTATGGAATTTAAGGGTAAAAAAGAAGATTTCCTGGCCGGATTTACACTGCAGCCAGAAGCTTTGGATTATTATGAAGTACAGTATGCCTGATTAAGGCGAAAGAGTGAAAAGAGAATGGCAGCAAATGCAGTAATAGTTGTACAGGCCAGGATGTCATCCAGCCGCTTGCCGGGGAAGATTATGTTGCCCATTTTGGGTAAAAGCCTTTTATACCGCATGATTGAACGGCTGAAGATGATTAGCCACAAAGCTACGATTGTAATTGCCACCTCAGCGGATAAAGCGGACGATGTTATAACGGATGAAGCTGCGAAAATAGGCGTTCCGTGTTACCGCGGCGACCTCAATAATTTATTAGACCGCCATTACCAGGCTGCCAGATTATTTAATGCAGATATTGTATTGAAAATACCATCTGATTGTCCGCTCATTGACCCTGCTATCATTGACCGGGTACTGGATTTTTACTTTACTGATCCGGAAGGATATGACTATGTAAGCAATTTGCATCCTGCTACTTACCCTGATGGCAACGATGTAGAAATAATGACCATGGCATGTATTGAAAAAGCATGGAGAGAAGCTAAAAGACTATTGGAACTGGAGCATACTACTCCATATATCTGGGAAAACCCGGACAAATTCCGGATAGGAAATGTGCTGTGGCAAACCGGTAAAGATTACTCCATGTCGCACCGGTTTACTATCGACTACGAAGCTGACTACCAGTTTATTAGGCGTATATTTGAAGAATTATACGATAAAAACCACGCGTTTTCGTGTAATGATATTTTAACGCTGCTTGATGAGAAGCCTGAAATATATGATATAAATGCTAAATATGCCGGTGTAAACTGGTACCGCAATCACCTGGATGAGTTGAGAACTGTCTCGTCCGGCCAAACAAAAGTAACTGTCTGAAACCTGAAATAAATATTAATGCAGTTTAATACCGACCATATTAACCAACTTGAAGCCACTGCTTTAAAAGTACGTGAGCATATTATTAAAATGTCGACTGATGGCGGCTGCTTTGTAGGTGCATCACTATCCGCGGCAGATTTGATCGTTTACCTTTATTCGGATTTTCTGAATGTCAATAAAAATAACCTGGACGATCCAAACCGTGATTACCTGTTCCTTTCTAAAGGCCATGATGTTCCCGCATTATATGGCACATTTGCCGAACTGGGCTTACTTGAAAAAGACAGGTTAAAAAATCATCTCTCGGTAAATGACCATATTTACTGGCACCCAAATACCAAAATACCCGGTATAGAATTTCATTCTGGCTCTTTAGGGCATTTGCCTTCGGTAGCTATTGGCGTTGCCATGGATATTAAAATAAAAGGCGGCACCAATAAAGTAGTTTGTATAATGGGGGATGGTGAATTAAACGAGGGGACTTGCTGGGAGGCGGTACTTGTGGCCAATGCCTATAAATTGGACAATTTGATATTTGTGATAGACCGCAACCAGTTCCAGGCAAACATGGCTACCGAAGACCTGATTCCCCTGGAGCCCTTGCATGATAAATTCACCGCATTTGGTGCAGCGGTAAAAAGAATAAACGGACATAGTTTTGAAGCTTTACACGACGCATTTTCGGCTTATCCTTTTCAAACGGGCAAACTGAATGTGGTAATTGCCGATACCGTAAGAGGCAAGGGATTGCCCAGCATAGAAAGCCGTGCCGACAGGTGGTTCTGCAACTTTAATGCATCTGAAGTAGAAGACCTGCTTAAAGAGCTGCACGGAGAACACTTAACTCAATTAACATCAGAAACTTTAGTAGTCAGATAACATGTCATACGAAGAACTATTAACAGAGACCGCTTTATCAGATGACCGTTTTATTGTGATGACTGCGGAAAACCGGGCTCTTGTGCGGAACATACCAGCCAGGTTATGCAACCGTTTTATTGATACAGGAATTACCGAACAAACCATGGTTGGCGCTGCTGCAGGTTTGGCGCTGCGCGGACGTATACCGGTAATACATGCCCTGGCATCTTTTTTATCTATGCGGGCATTTGAATTTGTTCGCACTGATGCCGGCATACCAAATCTGCCTGTTAAACTCAGCAGTTTTATTCCGGGGTTTTTGTCAGATGGCAATGGGCCAACACACCAGGCTGTCGAAGACGTATCGCTGATGCGGGGCATTCCAAACATGACGGTATTTGCTCCCGCTGACGAAGATGACCTGGTAAAAATGCTGCCACAAATATGGAATCATCCCAGTCCTTCCTACGTGCGTATCAACACGCGTAAAACGGATTATCAGCATGAACCTTTTGAATGGGGAAAGGCCGAAATAATTGCCAAAGGCGATGACGTTACCATATTAACCTATGGTTTGTTATTTGAACAAGCGCTGATAGCAACCGATATACTTAAAAATGAAGGGTTATCTGTAGGGCTGATCAATATCCGCAGCCTTAAGCCTATTGACGAGCGGGCAATATTGGAAGCTACCCGCGACAGCAGCCTTACAGTAACACTCGAAGACCACTTTCTTACCGGAGGTTTATACAGTATAGTTGCGGAACTACTATTAAAACACGCGCATACTGCCAATATTTTGCCGATAGCATTGAACGACAAATGGTTTAAGCCATCCTTACTGCCCAATGTTTTGGAGCATGAAGGATTTACAGGCAAGCAAATAGCTGAAAGGATACTGGGCTACAAAACTTTTTATAAACAACCGGAGATTTCGACTCCACAATTTTCTGAATAACAAATACTGAATATTATGCCAAATTCTATACAATTTAACGAGGATTATCCTGAAATAACCAAGTCAAACGAACTGTATGAACGTGCTTTAAAAGTGCAGAAACCAGTTACGCAAACACTTGCAAAAGGACCAGGGCAATTTACCAATGGCGTTGCTCCCAAATATATTCAAAAGGGAAAAGGCGCCCATGTTTGGGATGTTGACGGTAACGAATATATTGATTTTAATTCTGCCATCGGCCCTATCTCTTTAGGCTATGCTTATCCGGCGGTTGATGAAGCTATAAAAAAACAACTACAGGACGGCATTACCTTTTCATTGATGCACCCGCTGGAAGTGGAACTATCTGAATTGGTACAACAGGTAATACCAAACGCCGAAGCGGTAAAAATAGCAAAGACCGGTGCCGATGTTTGCTCTGCTGCAATACGTGTTGCGCGCGCTTTTACCGGCCGCGAAAAAGTATTTTGCTGCGGATACCATGGCTGGCACGATTGGTATATCGGTATTACCAGCCGCAATGCCGGTATTCCGGAAGCCATCCAAAACATGACCTATACGTTTGAGTATAATGATATAGCAGCCATAAAAGCAGCATTGGATGAAACGGTTGCTGCCCTCATATTGGAGCCATTTATTTTTGAAGCGCCTAAACCTGGCTTTTTGAAAGAACTTGCGGAAGTATGCAAAGCCAATGGAACGTTGTTGATTTTTGATGAAATGTGGACTGGCTTCCGTATAGCCCTGGGTGGCGCGCAGGAATATTTTGGTGTAAAGCCTGATCTGGCGGTTTATTCAAAGGCTTGTGCTAACGGCATGCCCATTGCCCTGCTTACCGGTCGTGCGGATGTTATGGAACTGTTTAATTCGTCAGTTTTCAGTTATACTACCTTCGGGGGTGAAGCATTATCGCTGGCAGCATGTATTGCTACCATCAACGAGTTGCGCGATAAAAATGTACCGAAATACCTCGATGAAAAAGGAGCATTGCTAAAGGACGGCTATAATGCAATTGCAATTGAAGCCGGAATGGATGTTTACACACGTTGTATAGGCTACAACTGCCGTTCAATGGTAACGTTTACTCCTGAAGCGGGTAACGGGCTTGAGGTTAAAACATTGATGCAACAGGAGATGATTAAACGCGGTGTATTATGGGCAGGATTTCACAATATGTGTTACAGCCATAGTGATGAAGATATTAATTACACGCTCTCTGCTTACAGGGATGTGATGCCCATTATGAAGGAAGCGATATTAAGCGGTAATATTAAGCAATATTTAAAAGGCGAAGTACTGGAAGCGGTTTTCAGAAAAGTAAATAATTACAATATTAAACCTAAAACAGTATAGAAAAAATCTATGGAACTGTTTTCGTTAAAAAATAAAACTGCTATTGTTACCGGTGCATTAGGCTTGCTGGGTAAAAAACATTGTGAGGCGCTTGCAGGTGCCGGTGCAAATGTAATAGTAGCTGACCTGGATGAGGCCGGTGCTGAAACGTTTGCACAAAGTCTTGGCGAGCAGCATTGCGGACTAAAGGTGGATGTAACCAGCGAGAGTTCTTTGAAAACTGCAAGGGACAAAATATTAGCCCGTTATGGCGCCATAAACATATTGGTAAACAACGCGGCAATAAATGATATGTTCGAAAATCCGGCTCTCGCAAAGGAGCTTTCGGCTTTTGAGAATTATCCGCTTGATGCATTTAAAAAGTCATTAGACGTTAATATTACCGGTGTTTTTCTTGCATCACAGGTTTTCGGTACGGTAATGGCCACACAGGGTAGCGGAAGCATAATCAATATTGCTTCGACTTATGGCGTTGTTGGCCCCGACCAATCCATTTACCGTGATGCCTGTGGCGAGCAAACATTTTATAAATCAGCGGTATACCCGGTTACAAAAGGGGCAGTTGTAAACTTTACCCGTTTTTTAGCCGCTTACTGGGGACATAAAGGAATAAGGGTAAATACACTTTCGCCCGGCGGTGTTGAGAATGCACAGAGCGAGTTTTTTATTCAGAATTATTCAGCTAAAACTTTATTAGGACGTATGGCCGGGCCTGCAGATTACCAGGGTGCATTGGTTTTTTTAGCCAGTGAAGCATCGGCCTATATGACTGGCGCAAACCTGATAGTTGACGGCGGATGGACAGCGATTTAAATCTAAACTACGATATAATGGAAAAGATATTAAAAGAAAAACTTTCACGGATTAAATTAATTCTTACCGATTGTGATGGTGTATTAACTGACGGCGGAGTTTATTATGGAGAAGCCGGAGAACAATTTAAAAAGTTTGATATCCGCGATGGTATGGGGGTTGAACGCTTACGCAATTTAGCAGGTGTAACTACCGGAATTATAACAGGCGAGCTTTCACCATCATTAGTTAAACGTGCCGAAAAATTAAAGATCACAGAGCTGCATTTGGGAGCTAAAGATAAACCGGCTGTATTTAAAGAAATATTGAGCCGTTTGAATTTACAGCCTGAAGAGGTTGCCTTTATAGGTGATGATACCAACGACCTGGAAGTGATGAAGCTTGCTGGATTAACAGCCTGCCCAGCCAATGCAATTTCTTTTATAAAAGAGGTGGCAGCGGTAGTATGTGAGAATAACGGCGGCCAGGGTTGCTTCAGAGAGTTCGCGGAAATGATCATCGCATCCCGCCATGTTGAAAAGCCGGCAAAGCCATCATATGAGACAATAACTTTAAACACAGGTAATAAAATTGGCCCGGGCGAGCCTTGTTATATTATTGCTGAGATTGGCATAAACCATAACGGATCATTGGAGGTTGCCAAAAAGCTGATTGATGAAGCTGTGGCTGCCAAAGCTACTGCCGTTAAATTTCAGAAAAGGACTCCCGAAATCTGCGTTCCCAAAGATCAATGGGAAATTATGCGCGACACGCCTTGGGGTCGTATAAGCTACATCGACTATAAACGTAAAACGGAATTTGGCATTGCCGAATATGCAACCATTGATCAATATTGCAAAAAACAGGGAATAGATTGGTTTGTATCAACCTGGGATGTGGAAGCCGTAGATTTTATGGAACATTTTGATACGCCTTTATACAAACTGGCATCGGCTTCACTTACCGATTTCCCGCTTATTAAACGCATACTGTTAACCGGTAAACCGCTGATGCTATCAACCGGGATGTCAACCAATAAAGAAATTGATGACGCAGTTAGCCTGATAAGGACATTTGACGAAAATTATCCTTTGCTTATCGCCCACTCCACCTCGGCTTATCCGTGTAAGCCAGAGGAGTTGAACCTAAAGATGATCCAAACGCTTGGTGCTAAGTTTTCGGGTATTCCTATCGGTTATTCTGGTCATGAGACCGGGTTAGCCACCACGGTAGCTGCGGTATCCCTTGGAGCTACTTTTGTCGAACGTCATTTCACGCTCGACCGCGCTATGTGGGGATCTGATCATGCAGCGTCTGTGGAGCCTCAAGGCTTTCAACGTCTTGTTCGTGACATCCGCGATGTGGAAACAGCTACCGGTGATGGAATAAAAAGGGTTTATGAATCAGAACTCGGCCCTATGAAAAGATTAAGGGTGAATATCAGTGAGGAATATAAAGATAACCCGATAGCCAAGTCCTAAGTCCAAAGTTTTTAGTCTGGAGTCGTCATTTTTTTAGATAAGAAGAATCATAAAAAACGACGACTTTGGATTTTGACCAAGATATGTATAACAACTATTTTAAAAGTTTTAAATTGGGAGACTGAAATAATTTCAGGGAATTTGACTTAGCGTGTTCGGCTATTAATTTAAGACTTAAATAATGTCGGTACTACAAATAACAACTACAATTTTAATATGCTGGGTGATATTCATCATCGCCTGGGAACGGATATCACCTTATCGTAAAGGTCTTCCGTTTTTCAGGGAAGGCTTTTGGATTGACCTGGTATGGTATACCATTATTCAAAGTTATTTCCTTCAAATCCTCATTTTTAAATTTATTATCCCATCAATACAAAATTTTATT
>JAQNCM010000585.1 GCA_029237615.1 Mucilaginibacter sp. | reverse complement strand
CATGATCAACCATATGAATGATAACTTCGGTTATCCGCTGGTTGTTTCCCATCGCGGCGGTAAAGGGGGAGGCAGCGCTATAGTAACTCCTGAGGGCATAAAAGCAATAGCGCACTTTCATGCACTTGAAAATAAACTACGTGAATTTTTAACCGGCTGTAGTGAAGAAATTATTTTTTAATTGAAGTTAAAGGCAAATCATCCAAACAATTTTTTTACTTTACGTTATATATAAAAAAATACAACGATGCTATGAAAAAACAGTATATGCTTGTCCTGTTCAGCTTTTTAGGACTGATCATGACCTCATACTTATTGAAGGCCCAAACTGCTGAAAAGCAGGGTACAGTTAAAGTAACAGGTGAGGTCGCTAACCCGTTTGAACTGAAACTTGCCGATATGCAACAGTATAAGCAAACCAATGTGGTCCGAAAAGATAAAGATGGGAAAGACCATAATTATTCCGGAGTTACTTTAGCTGAAATATTGCAGATGGCCGGTACTACTCTCGGAAAGGATCTGAAGGGTGAAAACCTGACTAAGTTTATGGTTGTGGAAGCCGGCGATGGCTACCGGGTAGTTTTTGCACTGGCAGAACTGGATAAGGATTTCACTGACCGGATTATCATTTTAGCGACTATAGTGGACGGTAAACCATTACCCCCGGGTGACGGCCCCTTCCGCGTTATTGTACAGGACGAGAAAAAACCCGCCCGTTGTATTAAGCAGGTTACCGGTATTAAAGTGCAGTTTGCAAAATAAAAAGTCGGGTAAAACTAACTAACCTGTAAGGGGTTAATTGTCACTTATAAGCGCAGCTTTTTTCCGCTGCTTATTTACACTATGGTTCTTTAAAAAGTTATAAGTGACATTAATGCCCATATATTGGGTGCTCCGGCTGCTGTTCGTGCCATCGAAGAAAATATAGCCCTGTAATACGGCAATAGCAAATACGGTAGATACATTGAAATTTATGCCATTACAAATTTCAGTCATCAAACCCTGTTTAGCCCCGAATACATAACCACCTCCCAAACATAATGATTCTGCAAATCTGCCCTTTGAAAATATATTTATAGTTGGCCTGAATTCGAGGTACATGGAGGTATCACTCCCTTTGCTAATGGAATTTAACCGGCCTGTGGCCAATCCAATGTCAAATATCCCGTAGGTTCTGCCAAATTCCACCGAGGTGGAAACTCTTTTTCCAAACCCGCCTTTAGTATTTACAAATACATTCACATTTGCTGACATATAGAAATAACGCGGTTCTTTATTTTCTTTTGAGGTATCCTTTTCTATAACAGTGTCCTTGTTGGCTATTTTAGTTTGTAATGATTGTGTATCCTTTGGAGAGGGTGCCTTTGGCGGAGGTGTTTTTTTCGGATTTGAAGTATTCTGCCCATGTGGTGGGATTGCTCTGCCCGGAACATTTTGGGCAAATAAGCAAATAGTATTTAATAATATTACAATAGTAAATAATAACTTCATCGTTAAAAACAGCTTAATCAATATTAGTTTAAATACAATAAAAAGGTTAGTTTGTTTGAAATGCAGGCCTTTTCACATTTGCTGCAAAATATAATATACGTCAAACAATATTTTAAACTATTCCTTATGATAATAATTAAAAATCTGCTGAATGGAACAAACTGTTACGGAACAACCTAAGCCAAAAAGAAAAAAATACGGAAAATTTTTAACGCTGTTGGGCCCGGGGCTTACCACCGGGGCAGCAGACGATGATCCGTCAGGCATAGCCACCTATTCACAAACCGGGGCGCAATTTGGTTATGGCCAGTTATGGACCGCCTTATTTATGCTTCCCTTTATGACCGCCGTTCAGGAAGCATGCGCCAGAATTGGCCTGGTAACCGGAAAAGGCATTGCTGCCATCGTAAAAGATAATTACAGTAAGCCTGTACTGTATGGAGCAGTGGCCCTGGTTGTTATAGCCAATACCATCAATATAGGAGCAGATATTGGTGCAATGGCCGCTGCCGCGCAACTGTTAATTCCTGTACCTTTTGTTATTATTACGCTGTTTTTTACGGCATTAATACTCGTACTTGAAATATTTACCAGTTATAAAGTTTATTCAAAAATTCTTAAATGGCTCGCGCTCGCCTTGCTGTCTTACCCAATAACTGTATTTATTGTTCATCAACCCTGGCTTACCGTTTTGAAAGCCACCGTGGTTCCTCACGTCGAATTAAACTTTCAGTTTTTATTTATAATCACCGGTGTTTTAGGAACCACCATAACACCCTATATGTTTTTTTGGGAAGCCTCGCAGGAAGTGGAAGAAGTAAAATCCAAGCACCTTATCAAAAACGGCACACCCGCCATTGGCTGGACACAAATTCACCAAATGCGTGTAGATAATAATGCCGGGATGATCATTTCAGAAATTACAACCTGGTGTATTATCCTGGTTGGTGCTACGGTATTGCATGCCAGCGGTGTTAAGGATATTAAAACCGCGGCTGATGCAGCCCGGGCATTAGAGCCTTTGGTTCATTCCTTTCCAAACTCAGGCTATTTGGCCAAACTGATCTTTTCCATTGGAATAATTGGCCTGGGCCTTTTAGCTGTTCCGGTACTTTCAGGCTCGGCGGCTTACGCGGTTTCTGAAGCATTTAACTGGAGAGCAAGTTTAAATTTTAAACTCAAAAGAGCCCATGGTTTTTATGGGGTCATTACCATCTCTACTATAATTGGGCTAATGATCAATTTTATAGGCATTGATCCGGTTAAGGCTTTGGTA
>JAQNCM010000640.1 GCA_029237615.1 Mucilaginibacter sp. | reverse complement strand
AGATGGTAGGTAAAGGAGATTCAAAGTAACACAATAGGCATCTGACCTCTAAGCTCCCCCTTTGTTTTGGTTTCAAAGAGCCTTCGCCAGTATATTCCCTTTGTTGCAGTTCAGTATGGTCAGACTATCGGTCGTACATTCATTGTATAAAATCTATAGATCTCTCTAGGTAGGAGTGACGTTCTGCTCTTGATCACTATCTTCGGATACCCGGACCCCAAGTTTACGACCCTGCATTCTCCCCTTGTACGCACCATCTCCGCGAGCAACCACTCCTATCTTAACAGAGAACCCACCTACCCCCCATACTTTATCACACAACACCCGCATTGAACGGTGAAGCTTTCGGTCAACATGAAGGCTATCGTCACTGCCCTTATGTTCTGCGGTCTAGCATCCCTGGGTGCAGCCACGTCCTGCCACACGGGCCAAGCCTACGCAGGAGGCGATCTCCTAACCATGGATCCATCATACGAGTCCCTTATGACGGGCCAGCTTGAGTGCTGGTCTACTACTACCAGTCAAGCCCACGGTCTGGCTGCTACCAAGGACAACGTCTACAAGTCCTTCTTCAACTGCACGGGGGACATGCGGTTGGATCTCTTGCATTGGTGCGCTTGTGGCATTGCTGACGATATCGACGCCACCACCGGTGCCAAGACTGGCGCGATGTGCGCTATGCCTTGTTCTAGCGCTGAGGCTGGAGGTAAGAACACCGAGTCCCGGGCGGGCAGCGCCTCGGCTCGCCCGGTGGTAGCTGTAGTGGGCGTGGCAGCCATTCTGTTTGCAGCTGGACTGCTGTGAGTGAAAGATACACGTCCACAATGGGATCAGTCAAGAAGTGTCGAGATATATCTAAATAGGAAGGGCTAGGTTCAGAAATCTGCATGACGTCTTAGCCTCTAGCTTCTTAGATGAGGTGCTATCTCTCTCTTCCGCTCGCGTAGTAATATCTACGAGTCGGTCTTACAAGTCCTCGATATAGTCGTCTCGCTGCTATCCCTATCCCCGCTCGGTCTATCCTCGGCCTTAACCGAGCTGGCGAGGGAGTCCCTAGGTACACTAACAGCAGATCAAGCAGCTAAGCGAACCAGCTGCGATATGCCTTCTTACCGTCGGCCTAGGCGATGTAGTTCCCACTGTAAGCGCTGCTCTCGCGAACCCTACATTTCATCAGACCTAGCATGGACGGACAACTTGAGCATCCTTCGATACCGGCCTTAGAGAACATCCATCCATTTCTATCGCGGAGAGGGAATGTGATAGGCATCATGCCGCTTCTGCGAATTGCGGGGTGTCTGGTCATCCTGCTCCTATTCCATACCTTCCCTAGCAAGGACGCATATTCGGACGATAGGGTCTTGCCGCCTCTGGAAGTTGTGGTGTGCCTGCTCCCGTCTGAAACCTTCCTAGGTAGGAGGTATCGCCCGTTCTCCCCGAGAATAGATAGTGTTGTGTTCTTGCCGCGTTGGGAAGTTGTTGGATGCATAGTCATCCTGCTGCTGACCCATACCTTCACAGGTGGGCGCACCCGCTGACGACGCTCCGCCTCCCGCTCTCCATTCTATCTGAGAACTGGACGACGTTGTCGAGGATGTCCATGCTCGATACTCCAGGGTAGCCGGCGCCGGAGACGGCTTGCAAGATCACCACGGAGACTGTGTCGATGGGTCCGAAGCGAGCTTGGAGGGCGGCGAAGGGGATGACGAGCCCGATGACGGCGTAGTTGCTGTTACATACTAGGAACCCCTTCTGTAGTCCGAGCGTCTTGCGTTGATGCGGGATCAGGCCTAAGTGCGGTAAATTTACTGTCGGTACGACTAGCGGTACGAGGGGACCGCGGCGGTAGTTCTTGGTGTTGTAGAATACGGCTAGGTTGGCGTGTTGGAACTCCTTTTCGACCTCGCCTATCATGTCGTTGTCGAGACTGCTGAAGACGATGTTGTAGTCCGAGAAGTGGGAGGCGTGGTACTCGCGTACTACTAGGTCACCGATCGTGGGCGATATGGGCTGCGCTTGCTATGGCGTCGTGGTATTTTTTGCCCGCGGAGCGGGAGGAGGTGTCGACGGCGACGAGGCGGAGGGAGGGGTGCGATTGGAGGAGGAGGATGAAACGCTGGCCGACGGAGCCTGTTTCGCCTAGGACGCCTGTGGAAATTTTAGTCGTTAGTATGGATTCGATAGAGTGAAGTGGGAAGGAAGGAGGGTTCGAGGTATAACTTACCGTAGTTCTTGGTGGGTAATTGGGACTTGACTACCTGGGACTTTACGAATATCACCACAATAGCTTTACCGACCTGTTGACGGCCTGTTGACAGCTTGTTGGAAAACCGGTACTGTTGACAGTCACGCAAAGAACCCACCCCGCGCGCTATGGTAGCTAGCATAGGCTAATATAGGATACTTATACTAGGAATTCGCAGCATGGATTCTGAAAGATGGATTGCCCGATTCTCAGATCTGGTGCACACAGTATGGCGGCAAGCAAATACGTCTTCTTTCTTACGGGTTCACTGCGATGGCTCTGGCTATGGCCGCCGCCTGTCCTACCGCGGCACCGGAGCCGAGTTCATTGCTGCCGGGTTGGGACATGTCAAACCATCTTCTGCCGTGTATGTTGCAATACAGTTGGAGGTCTGAGACACAGGGCGAGAATGTGACGAGGCCGGTATCATAGCCGCCCCGGTGCTTATCACTGAAGGGAGTATTGACCGAGAGTGGTTTGGATCAATGCCGGTCAGGGGAGGATAAGAAGAACTGCTATATTTAAGTATGGAAGCTATGGATGAAAGCGAGGTGGCCTCAACTGTCATTGTATGGGCATTAAATACTGAGCCCTCATCCCCCAAACTTCTAGTGAATACCTGCTATACGACTTCCTCGTCACAGTCGTTTGTAAGCCAAACACTGCGTAGCTCAGGCATTTGTTTCACCTTACCTGAACCTAGAGTTGAGCTTTGTGTGACAATACGACATGTGGTTGCGCGTTTCCCAAAGACAAAACAAAAGCTTGGCAGGGTTTGCCGCCCGCTCGTTTCTTACATTCCTGAGGGCCCTTCTCATGATATGCCGGACCCCACACCGGCCTGCTTGACAGAACCAGCCAAGTGAGTATGTCCAGCCAGGCGATGATCCCTTTGATAATTCGACCGCATCCATTCTCAGTTCTCGGTTGCAGGGCACTATGATGAGCCTAACACTCGCTGTCCATCAGGACAGCAGCCATGACTCTGCAGAGAACCTTTGAGAGCCAAGCTCAAGAATATGGTGGACATGGTGCGCAACTTCAATAAGCACGAGCCTTCTCTTCGCCGTCTTGAGAAGGTCATGTTCAGCTGTAAGTTCCGATTTTCCGAGTGGGGACTCTGCACCATTTTAGCTGGGCTTTAGTCCCAAGGCCACCGATGGAAATGATGCTGAAACAGGCGAATATGAAAAGGCAGACAGCCAATAGTTAAGCCTGGTTGATTGTGTGCTAGTTAGTTCTGAATCCTGCAACGCTGTGCCACTCACCGGCAGATGTAGGTAGACGCGGCCGCAAGACCGCAAGGGAGGCGGCCGAACCAGCTTGGCCGGAGAAGGCACTAGACCTAACCCTAAAGCCTGGGTCGGG
>JAQNCM010000636.1 GCA_029237615.1 Mucilaginibacter sp. | reverse complement strand
CTTGATCCTCGGTTTATCGCAGCGTCTTTCTGTTGTTCCTTCGGCGCCGAATTCGCCAATAGATGAGCATCCCGAACGGCATGCGCTGCTAAAGCTAAAAAATGTCCTCGGCGACCGTGTCGTAGCTCTCTCGGACCTTGCTTCGAAGATGTCTGAAGTCATCGAATCGATGGTCGACGCTGAAGGCACCTTTTTTGGTGACTACGCGGAAGCCCATAGTGAGTGGACCACCGCCAAGAGACAATATGACGAGGCCTATCAGGCGGCGAAGAGCGCAGCATCATCCCACGAAAGGCAGCTTAGTTCGCTGGCGGACCTTGAACAGAAGGTTCGGACTATCAGTCAGCGAATCAGCGCCGCTGAGAACGAAATCAGTGCACTCGGCAATCCAGATGTAGCGTTTAAAGCCACGCAGAGCGAATGGAAAGGTCTTCACAAGAAAAAAGGTGATCTCTACGCACAGCAGTGCGTCACATTGACGTCGCTATCGGACGGGGTAATTCGGGCGACGGCGCGGCGGGGTGCAAATATTACCGCTCTGGACAGCCAACTGAAGGTGATTATGAAGGGGTCCGGCTTTAGAGGACAAAAAATCGAAGATTTGCTGGGGAAAATAAAGGCAGCGAGCGAACCCATTGCGCTTTGGGACAGCCTTCTTGACGAACTCGAGAGACTCGCACATCACGTGCCCGGAATCGAGGGCTCTCCAAGGCCGGAATCCCCTTACTTGCTGCACTGTGGACTTACGGAAAGTGATCTTTTGAAGCTCGCGGAGAAAATTTCCCCCGAGACGTGGCTGGAGTTGGCCCTGACGGCGCTAGACGATGAGACGATGTTCGAGTACCAGACGAAGGAAAAGGAGTACATCCCGTTCGAAAACGCTTCCGCGGGTCAGCAGGCCACGGCGCTTTTGATCACGTTGCTAAATCAGCCCGGTCCACCGTTGGTCATCGATCAGCCCGAAGATGATCTCGATAATCAAATCGTCTTTGAAATTGTGAAGCGTGTATGGAAGGCGAAGACCCGGCGCCAGCTCATTTTCTCGAGCCACAACGCGAATCTGGTGGTTAATGGGGACGCGGAACTTGTGATTTGGTGTGACTACCGTTTGGCCGGGGATTTCTCACGCGGCCGGATAGCCAACGAGGGTGCCATCGATATTCCGAGCATTCGCGAAACCATTAAGACAGTGATGGAAGGCGGAGAGAAGGCATTTAAATTGCGGCTGGATAAGTACGGGTTTTGACAATCAGGGTTGGTGTTTGGCACGAGAGGCGAGAGCAACATGTAGTGTCTGGATGATCGAAGCGGACACGACTCGACCAAATGCGGGATATAGACGTTGTTGCCTAGCGAGCACACATCTAACGATTCGTGTTCCTTGGACGCGCGAGTCCGATAATGTAGCGTGCTGAGAACCCGCCGTACCGAGTCGGATCTGCTTCAAACGTCTAGACTAGGTGGGTAATCTGGTCGTGATGATGATGGCGATCGTACCAAAGCCGAGGCGGCGCGGGCTCGCTCAGTACTTGCGAAGTGGTCGCGGCACTCGCCCAAGGCGTCCGAGCTGTCGCGAGCTCTGTGCGTCGAGACACGTTATAGAGTGATTGAGCGTCCAACAGATGGTGGATTCGTTAAGGCGGCTCATCGAAGCACTTTCGAGTCGCGCGCAACGAGTGTGTCAGAGACTAACCAGAGGTAATTTGGGGGGTATCGATGGAGGCCTTCTACGATCCGACTAGAGTTTATCCAACCGCGAGACTGCATCCGTATACGGGGACTGGCGCCAACCAATCTGGTTATATCGACTTCAAAGCAAGTCCCGAACAGATCGCTTCCGCTTTAGAGGACTTTCGTCCTTTCGCCCATAGAGAAGCGGTACAAGTTTTCTATGGTCTGCTCAGAGAGATAAACGGCTCAGATTCTCATTTCGAGACCAGTGACTGCGCCTTTCGACAGCCAGCGCCACATAGGGATGCGCACTCACAGCACGCTCTATGCGCTTTCGCCAGACTCTATATTCTCTTCCGAACTCTCCCTTTGAATTGCTCTTCAGCCCACACGGACTGGCTCGCCGGTAAGCTTCTGGACGTGCTTAGGCAGATCGATCCAACGATGACAGCGACGGATGGCGTGGTTGCACTGACACTTACAGAAATTCTACACACCGGTCTCTCAAACGGAATTTGGTTGGATGGGCAGTTCGATTGCCCCGACGACGATCCAGGCTTCGGCAAGCATCTGATGCTTTCGTTCTTTGCCTATGGAGACGACGAGGATCAGGCCTACGATAACCTCTCTCGTGTATTCAGAAACATCGGTCACGCGTGTGGTAGTCTCTCCGAGGAAATTGCGGCGTCCTTAAAAAGCAACGAGGAAAGCGCATAAACGACCTCATTGCGCGCCGGTAGGTGAGAATAACGTGTACGTAGATAGGCTACTGACCTGGAAGAATTTCGCTTTGATGCTGGCTCTTTCGGTTGTCGTTGGATGCGGCGGAGGAAATTCTCAGCAACCGACACACGCGGCGCACCCATCGGCTTCGTCAGAAGGGGAGAGTAAAATTGCGGACGTAGAAGCGGCACTTGGCGCTGCCGACGTAAAATCATTCGGCGGTTCCGACAAGCTTCCTATCGGTGGCCCACTGGCATCGATCAAGGTTCGGCAGTCAGACGAAGAAAAACATTTCATCGACGGTTATATTTGCGTCGACGAATCCGAATGCTTCGGGCCGCAGCGATTCGAGCGCTACATCCTCGCGAGATATCCCGAAATTGCAAGGGTTCAATTTAGGCTTCCGCCGGACCTTGCACACGAAGAC
>JAQNCM010000180.1 GCA_029237615.1 Mucilaginibacter sp. | reverse complement strand
GGTGCAAAATATTTGAATTTTTACTGTAATCCATAATAGCATGCTGAACAACGGGCGATAAACTTTTAAATGTTTTTTTGATGTGTTCCTTATCAGTTTCAATATCAGCGCTGTATTTTACTATTTTGGGTGCGTGCTCTTCAATAATTACCCTTAAAAAGTGATATTCTCCATTTTTATTGTCATTCATTAATGCAGTCTCGAGCTTGATCCTTCCCTTTTTAAAGAACTTTAATTTTTGTGATGGTAATTTTGTCAATCCGGCTTTCCGCATCAGCAGGGCGCCTTCATACGCTTCTTTTTCGCTTATAGAAGATGAGCTTAATGCTGTTAGTTCATCATTAATACTTTCTATCTTTCCTGATTTCATTACATCATAAAAATTCTGCCTGTCGAAACTTTGAAGCAGATTTTTACTGCTGACCGCAGTAATTGAAAAAATAGAAAACAATAAAAATATTATTCTTAATTTCATAGATTGGAATTGATGTATTGCAAAGATAGGGATTTATGATAAGCTTCTTATAAGCGGCACATGCCCGGCATATTATTAGTTTTCTTACTTTTGTAACAATAAATTTATATCGGGATATGGGATTAAACTTTTACTGTTTTACACTGCTGTTTTATTTTTTGTCATCTGTAGCCGGATGGCTTGTTACTTATAAATTAAATGCAGGGGTTTATTCACCTGTGTTTGTCAGGGTGTCCCAAAACTCAACAAATTAACATCCGTTATGAAATGCACCTGCATTTTATTTAATTACCATGAATCAAATTTATTAAACGGTACCAAGTGCACAAAAACGACAAGCAATTTTCTAATTCATGGGCTATTATTTTGGGCGGCTCAAGCGGGTTTGGTATGGCTACAGTTGAAAAACTGGCTTCGCATGGGATGAATATCGCGGTGTTATACCGTGAAACAGCTATTGCCGAAAAAATAATCAAACAACAATTCCTGAAACTGGCAGAAGCCTGTGAAGTAAACATTTTGCCATTTAACCTAAATGCACTGGACATTGCCGGACGTAATTCTTTTATTGAAAAGTTTACTGCAGTGGTAAATAAAAAGCATTGTGTAAAGCTATTGCTTCATTCCATAGCGCGTGGTAATTTAAAGCCTTTGGTTTCACCTGTTGATCCATCAGAAAGCAACCTGGAACTGTCAATTGAAGATATCAATTTTACTACGTATGCCATGTCGACCAGCATATTGGATTGGGCAAGGATTATTTTGAATGTGGGGCTTTTTGAAGCGGATGCCCGCATTATTGGCCTTACCAGCGAAGGCGCTCATAAGTATTGGGAAGGTTATGCAGCGGTATCAGTCGCAAAGGCATCGCTCGAAAGCCTCACCACTTATATGGCGGTTGAATTAAGCAGATTTGGACTAAAAACTAACTTAATACAGGCGGGAATCACCGAAACACCATCACTTAAAATGATACCGGAGAGTGATAAGCTTATTGAAATAGCAAAAGAAAGGAACCCTTTGGGCAGAATTACAAAGCCGGCAGACGTTGCAAATGTTATATACCTGCTTTGTACCGACGAGGCATCCTGGATAAACGGATCGTTAATACATGTTGATGGAGGAGAACATTGTAAGTGACTTATTGTTAATGGTAAACCTTATAACAATTTCATAGTCTAAATATGTATAATGATATAATAACGCTGTTGCCGTATAAATCATCCTTCTTATTTATAGATGATATAATATCGCTGGATGATGACGGTGTAACCGGGACGTATACCCTGAGACATGACGCTTTTTTTTATGCAGACCACTTTGTGAATAATCCGGTAACTCCGGGAGTTATAATTACCGAGATTATGGCTCAAATAGGGCTGGTCGTACTGGGTATTCACCTGGTTATCAACGGAAGCAAGACGGTAGAGGTTACTATGGATGAAAGCTCATTTCCGTTACTTACAGCAACAGAGGTTTCTTTTTTTAAAATGGTATTACCCGGAGAAAAAGTCACGGTAGTATCAAAAAAAGTATATTTTCGTTTTGGTAAACTGAAATGTTCCATACAAATGCATAACGAGGCAGGGGATTTAGTGGCAAAAGGTATATTTTCGGGCATTATTAAGAATGCTGTAAAAAAAATTGAATGAACAAACGTGTAGTAATAACCGGTTTAGGAGTAGTCTCGCCCAATGGAATGGATGTTCCGGATTTTCTGCACGCTTTAAAAAATGGTGTTTCGGGTATAAAATATATGCCGCAGTATGAAGAACTCAAGTTTAATTGCCAGGTATGCGGTGTTCCCGAATTTGAATGGGAACAGCTTAGAAATTATATCACCGAAACCAGTTTATATGGTTTAAAGGGCAAAGGCATTGCATTTGGTATTAAAGCCGCGCTTGATGCGTGGATGGATGCCGGCAATCAAATTGTAAGCGAAGAAACCCTATGGGAAACCGGCTGCATTTTTGGAAGCAGCGTTGCCGATACGGATGTGATAAAAAATGCCATTACTCGTGTAGATGCTAAGGAATCAAAAAAACTGGGTTCCCGAGTGGTTGAACAGATTATGAACAGTGGCGTTACGGCATATATTGCCGGGCGGTTAGGTTTAGGAAATAAGATCATCAGCAACTCATCTGCATGTGCTACCGGTACCCAGGCTATTTTAATGGGTTATGAGTACATTAAATATGGTATGGCAAAACGAATGGTGGTAGGTAGCAGCGAATATGTCGACTCCTATGTATTCGGCGCATTTGATTCTATGCGGGTTTTGTCGAGGAAATTTAATGATCAACCTGAAAAAGCATCCCGGCCTATGAGTATTTCGGGAGGCGGCTTTGTTCCGGGTTCAGGTGCAGGAGCGCTTATCCTGGAAGATCTTGATTTTGCGCTTGCACGTAATGCTACTATTTATGCCGAAGTTTTGGGCGGAAGTAATAATTCGGGCGGACAGCGCAGTGGGGGAACCATGACCGCTCCGGGTTCCGCCGGTGTTATCAGATGCATCCGGGAAGCTCTTGCAGATGCAAATACCAGCCCCGAAGCGATAGATTTAATCAGCGGACATTTAACGGCAACAATTGCTGACAAATCTGAGATCCAGAACTGGGTTGATGCTTTGGGCCGGAAAGGGGAGGACTTCCCAATGGTAAATTCGCTTAAATCGATGATCGGGCATTGCCTGAGCGCAGCCGGTTCAATTGAAGTGGTTGCTGCGGTTTTACAGATCGTACATCAATTTGTACATCCGAATATTAACCTCGAAGACCCCAACCCCGAAATTATAGATTTAATAAGTGCAAACAATTTACCCACAATGATGGTAGACAAAGAGATTAACGTTTTGGCAAAAGCTAATTTTGGATTTGGCGACGTTAATACCTGTTTAATAATTTCAAAATATAATAACAATGGATAGAAAGACTATTTTAACTGAATTAAAAAAGGTACTTGCCCCTTACACGGAGAACAAAGCAATGCTGGACGGGATTACTGAAGAGACGGATTTAATAAGGGATTTAAAAATAAATTCAGCTAACCTGGTAGATATTATTATTGACGCAGAATCGCAATACAATATTGAGATAGATTTCGATTCGGCTGAAAAGATGTATAAAGTTGGAAGCTGTATTGATGTTATAGCTGATAAAATGAACCAATCTGCATGATAAGCACAGGCAATGATATTGTAGCATTAAAATCAGTAAATAAAATCAGGACTAACGAGTATAATTTCTATTCTAAAATCCTGGCTGCTGCTGAGCAGGCGCTACATTGTCAGCCTGAAATTAATGGCATACCATTCGAAAATTATGTGTGGCTTCTATGGTCGGTTAAAGAATCCGCTTATAAATGCCTGAAAAGAAATGACCCGTCTTTATTGTTTTCTCCAACAAAGATCATCGTTACTCATATTAAGACTCCATTAAACCAATCTGCATTTAAATCAGCTGATGTTGAATTGGAGAATCCCGCAGGTGAGGACGATTTTTATAATGGAAAAGTTCAATATGGACCGAAAATTTTTTATTTCCGCTCAATAATTACAGGCGAATGGATTTCAACAGTTGTTAATGAGCATGAAAACTTCGAAAATGTTCATTGGGGGATCCGCACAATTGATAATACCGGTTATAAGCACCAATCAAACGCAGTTCGCCAGTTTGTTTTAAGCAAACTAAATTCTATTTACGATAACGATTTACAGATAGTTAAAAGCCCGGTTGGTTACCCGGTAGTGTTAAACGATGAGCTGGATATGTGCATCCCGGTTTCAATGGCGCATGATGGTAATTTTGTTGCCTATTCCTTTATTTCTCCTTCAATAAATAATAACTGATATCGTAAAATTTTCTGATTGGGAAAGCGGTTTCAAGACGTTTCCTTAACATAGCTTAAACGATTTATTTGTATCATTTAAACATATATATCTAATATATGGCCCTAAATATCAATAAATCAGTACGTTATAAATATTAAAAAAAACGCATATCAAATTTGCCAATTCGGCCCGGTTTTGTACTTTTGACCCCGGAGAGCTGGCAGAGTGGTCGATTGCGGCAGTCTTGAAAACTGTTGAACTGTGAAAGGTTCCTGGGGTTCGAATCCCTAGCTCTCCGCACCTTTCATTAAAGAAAACAATAGCCTGTAAATCAATAGTTTACAGGCTTGATTGTTTTAATCAACTGCACAAAAACACCAAAGATGCCCGATATTTTGTGACAAAATCGTTGCTAATGACTATGAGGCATCGAAAAAAGGAGAAGAAAGCTATAAAGAAATTCCGGTAATACGAAAAATTGACAACGCCATTGTCCGGCGGAATTATATGCAGATCAGGCAGGATGTACAGATTTAATCCAATCGGGAATGGAAAGGCTTTTAAGCGATCCGGCACTAATGCACTTAATAATAAAAAGGGGCAATAACATTAATAACGATTATCAATTATATATTAAAGTGATAACTGAATTATAAACCATTCTGTCCTTAAGTAATAATATCCATATCTTCGAAAAATCTTATTGCATTAATTATTATAACCACTGTTGATCCTGACCTCTTTACATTTTTAAACTAATGCCTGATACAGAATCTCAAATTTATAGTGAAACTATAGCGAGAGCTAAATTTTTTCAAACAGTACATGCTTGGCCATTGTCTGAAGATTTAAATTACGATGGCTGGCTGAAAAATTTCAATGAAGGGGAAGAGCGGAATATTGCTTGCAATATGCTTGATTTTTTTATCCATTATTCTTCTAAGATGGTAGAACAAATGCTTAAAACATCAGTGTCAAATTCAGGGTACATTTTAGCCAAACATTTTGTCGATTGGCAGCATTCTGATTTCAAAGACAGATGTATTTATAGCTTTATACCGGGTGAAACGCTCAATCCCACAGATAGCGGACATATATTTACAAGGATACTTAGGGATGTTATGGGAATACCTGAAAATCGTATTGTAAATTATATTTATTTGCCGCAAAAGTTGGATTCGATTAATAAGCCCACACCTATCATTTTTGTTGATGATTTTGTAGGTTCAGGTAATCAGGTGCGACAGGCGTGGTTGGATAATAAGTTTACCTATAACAATAAGACGCTTTCTGAAATTTGTAGTGATGGAAATCATTGTGCAATATACGCGCCATTAATTGTCAACTGCGATGGGCATACAGTCATTACAACAAGTTGTAAAGGCCTTCACCTATGTGCTACACATATTCTGGGTCCGGAATACGATATGTTCAATAAAGACTGTATATGCTGGAAAAATGATATTGATTTATTTTATAAAGGAACCGCGCTTATTTTGAAAAAAAGCGGCGAACTTGGCATACCTTCGACAAACGGTCAACATGTAAACGATGAGAAAGGTTTTGGGGCGCAAGGACTGGCAATTTCATTTCATCATGGTGCGCCCGATGCTATCCTTCCACTTTTTTATTGGAAAGAAAACTGGACACCATTAATAAAAAAGCAATATCAAAGATGAATACCAAAGAAACACTTAAAAAGTTGAACGAATCATTTGGTAGTTACCGGGCTGAATGGTTGAAAAGCCAAATATTTGAACTATTTGCCGAACCGTTTTATTTTCCGGCTTTACAGGACAGCAGACCATGTGTTTTAGAAGGCGGTAGAGGAACAGGTAAAACAACTGTCCTTAGAGGGCTCTCATACCAGGGACAATATGCTATTCATAAAAATGATATAACGGCTTTTGATAAATCAAGTTTTATAGGCATCTACCATCGGGTTAATACTAATCATGTTCGTGCATTTACTGGTGGGAATTTATCTGAACAGGAATGGGAACGCATATTTGCCCATTATTTCAATTTGTTGATTTGTCGTGATATTCTAATATTCATCAAATGGCATAATGAAATTAACCATAGTGACGAACCGTTGTCGTCCCATGCTTGCAACCTTATAGCAAAGGCAATTAATATTCAGGAAAATTGTAATAATCTGGACAGTTTGCTGGAGATGTTCGATGTGGCTATGTATACCTTTCAATCAGAAATTAATAATATCATAGACAGAGACCTTCCTAAATTATCAATGGCGGGTGATCCAATTAAAATTATAACAGAGTATGCTATAACATTACCACAGTTCAAAAATAAAGTTTTTTTTATTCTCCTTGATGAATATGAAAACTATGCCGATTACCAGCAAAAGATATTGAACACTTTGATTAAACATAGTTCTGAAAATTATACTTTTAAGATTGGGGTTAGGGAACTTGGGTGGCGGATAAAGCACACACTTAATCCGTCAGAATTATTATATGATCCGGCGGACTATGTATTATTTAATATTGAGCAAAAACTGACTGAAAATGAATCTAACTTTTCAGATTTTGCTAAAAACGTTTGCCAACAACGAATAAGAAAAATTTTAGCAGAAGACAATGATACTGCCATTTATGAAATTGACAGTGCATTAAGGGGATTAACAATAGAAGAAGAAGCAGAACTGCTTGAGGTAACCAAAACGCCGCATTATAAAAATTTTGATATTCAACCCAAACTGATAAAAAGAAAAATAAAACATCTTTCTCATTTGTATCAATTTTTTATTTCGTATTGGGCATCCGTTCATAACAATACCATTCCACAAGCAATCGAAGATTACATCACTAATACTACTCAATGGAATATTAGGTATGAGAATTATAAGTATGAAATGCTTTTTAAAATCAGAAAAGGTAGAGGAAAATCAGGCGTACAAAAATATTATGCGGGATGGAATACATATACCAAATTAGCAAACGGAAATATCCGGTATTTAATGGAATTAGTTTATAGGGCTTACGAAAAGCATTTAAATAATGATGAAGACCTAAACGTTGCGGTAAGTCCGAAGGATCAAACGTATGCAGCCCAGGAAACTGGCCTTAAAAACTTAATGGAATTAGAGGGCCTCTGGAAAAACGGCGCACAACTAACCAAATTATTATTGGGTTTAGGTAGAGTATTTCAGGTACTGGCAAGCAGCGATGGAAAATCTGCACCTGAAAAAAATCAATTTGCGATAGAAAAATCAGGAGAAGTATCAACGGAATTTGATGAATTAATGAGAGCCGCCGTTATGCACTTAGCCTTAATTAGAACACCTGGAAATAAAATGGGGGATGACTATAGCACAAGAGATTATCTATACATGATTCACCCTCTATATTCGGCGTATTTTCAATTTAGCCATCGGAAAAAAAGGAAGATAAATTTAAAGCCCGATGAGATTATGGGGATAATTAACAGCCCTAAAGATACAATCAGGCATATTCTTCAAAAAACCTATATAAGTAAAGATTCAATTGATAAGTTACCACAACAAATGAGCCTTTTTGAAAACTACTACAATGAAAAATGATTACTTATATACATCGATACATAAGTCGGTAAGTGATTTCATTTTAGAACCTGACAGTACTTATATTTATGGAAGGTCGGCAGAAGAAAGAAGTCATTTTGTTGATGAATTGATAAAAAGAAATATTTCAGGCATTAATTTTATAAAAGTTGAGGAGGTGGATCTGGAAAAGATCATTGACACGGAATCTCAACAAGAATTTTACCTAAGAAGTTCTGCAAATATTTTTAAATTACTTAACAAATTTGCATCCAAGATCATTTATATTGATGTAACTGGCCTAGATAATAGAATATGTGCATCTCTTATTAAAAATGCAATAGAATATAACAACTTAAATCATGTTGATATAGTCAAAGTGATTTACGCAGAACCAGCTTTATATGATATAAAGAAATTCAAAACAGAAAGCGTATTTAATGATTTATCAGAAAAAATTGATGGCATATATCCGCTTCCGGGTTTTGCCACAATATTTCCACAAGATGACGATGATATATTTTTGGTTGCTTTGTTAGGGTTTGAAGGAGGCAGGTTCTCCCACATGATTGAAAATGTCCAGCCTCCGAGAGAAAATGTTATCCCGGTAATCGGCATACCGGGCTTTAGACCTGAATATCCCCACGTAGCTTATTGGGGTAATCATAGAACGCTTGAAGAAACAGAAACCTGGCGGGAAATTAAGTTTGCTGCCGCTAATTCGTTTGTTGAAGTATATATGCTCTTAACTAAAATTGCAGAAAAAAAACCTACCTTTAAAATAAAGTTGGCCCCGATAGGTACAAAGCCACATGCTATTGCAGCAATGTTGTTTGCTATTAAACATCCAAAAACGGTAGAATTGGTGTATGATAACCCTAAAAGAAAGAAGCAAAGAACTGAAGGCATAGGAAACGTAATAGAATGCTTAATTAGCAAATTAATTAAAGAAAATTGATGGTTAGAGATTCCTTTTATACGCCAACGGTTTTAGCTGATAAATTGATAAATTTTGCCATTAAAAAGGATTTTAACTCAGTGGCAGATTTTTGTGTCGGTGATGGAGAATTATTACGGGCTGCTAAGCTAAGATGGCCCCAAATAAAATGTACTGGATCAGATATTTCTGAAGATGCTATTTTAAAAACGCGGCAGGAGCATCCTGATTGGGAATTGTGTCAAATGGACTTTTTAAACCCTGATTTAAGATTAGGCGCTTCAATTTTAAATAAGCAACAACGTTACGATCTTATCTTGTTAAATCCACCTTTTTCATGCATCGGCGGCACCATTTACACAGTAGAATTTGAAAAAGAGTTATTTCAGGCAAGCAAAGCAATGAAATTTCTTGTAACGGCGCTACAATATTTAGAACCAAATGGCGCGTTATATGCTATTCTTCCAACTAGCATAGCTTATTCACAAAAAGACAAAAAGCTTTGGGGTATGCTTGAAAAAAAACATAATTTGTCAATTTTGGAGGAACCCAAAACTCAATATTTTAAAGGATGTGCCCCAAATGTTATCCTTGTTTCCGTTAATGATTTCAGTCAGACCTCTCAATTTAAAAATATAACCCGTATATCTCTTGATTTTCAACAACTGGCGGTTTTTCGGGGAAAGATAAGTATGGATCAGGTCAGGCCAAATGGGGGAAGTAAATACTTAGTTCATTCAACCAACGTCAGAAACAATAAAATTGTAAACCTTAGCCTTAAAATAAACAAGCCACTTTCAGAAGTCTCAGGTCCGGCAATATTGCTACCCAGGGTTGGTAAGCCAAATCCTACTAAAATCTGTACAATAACAAAAGAAGAAACCTATGTAATCTCAGACTGTATTTTAGCAATTAAAACACCTTCAATAAAAGAAGCAAGAATACTTTACAGGTATTTTATCGACAATTGGGAATTGATAGAAAATATGTACAAAGGAACGGGCGCGAGGTACATAACCATTGATAAAATTAATCAGTTTTTAAATCTTGATATTTCCGATACATACAATTATCAAAGGGTTAAAGCAATATAGTTCCTTTCTTTATGCCACTTATATGACTTATCAATTCTGCTTTTTACTCTCGCCATCCGGTCGAAGTATGTCGGGCACGGTAGAGGTAGCGGCTACTTCATACTAAAATAAGGTAAGCTAAGCGAAATAATTCCTTACTCTGTTTGATTTTAGCTTGACTAACAAAAACCCGAATATGTTTTTTATCAACATAATCAGCCTTTTATATAGGACTTTTCAATACTAAATTGTCATATATCAAACGGTGGTGAAATAATATTTATATATTTAATATGATCTTGATATGTCTTTACCTGGTAAGGTATTATTTAAAAAGCAGGAAGAATTATAAAATTGGGGCAGGATTGCTTTAAATCTATTAATCACATGGATAATAGATTAATAAAAAAAAGCAATCCTATTTAAATGCCTGTTTATGTTTAGGTAAAGCTGGCATATAACCTGATCTTACTTATAGAAACAATTTACAGTTAACAGAAGAGGTTTTTCAATCCGGGGCAACAGATTTGATATTCATGAATTCTATTAAGTTACAATTCTTTTGCGGGTTACTACCTTTATTCCCCATTTTATTATTGGGAACTCAGCTGGTTTATGGACAGAAAATAATAGTAAAGGGAAAAATCACAGATGCGAATACCGGTGAACCGGTTACTTATGCTACCATTGGAATTAAGGGAACAAGCATTGGCACGAGTACAAATTTTGACGGTTTATTTAAGCTGGAATTTCAAAAAAAGAGTGACTCTATCGTAGTAAGCTGTCTCGGTTATTTGCAAAAAACGGTGCCGATCAGTAACGTGGCCGAACAGGTTATTGATATACAGTTAAAACCCTCCTTTAAATCGCTGAATGAAGTGAGGATAACACCTAAGGGATACATTAACCCCGCCTGGGCAATTTTACGGGAAGTGGTTAATCACAAACCGGTAAATGATCCGCGTGGTTTGAAATCCTATCAACTGGAAAGCTATAGCCGTATTGAATTGGACGCGAGCAACCTGAGTTCCAATTTATTAAAAAAGAGATTTATACAGGATGCAGTTTCAATGGCTGACAGTATGAAAATAACAGGGATTGATCATATGCCGATACTCCCTTTGTTTCTGTCAGAAACCGTTTCTGATTTTTTTTATCAAAGTAATCCGGATGCTAAACGGGAGGACGTTAAAAAGACAAAAACAAATGGTATCGGTTTTGAAGATGGCACCCTGCTTGCGCAGTTAACAGGCAGCACTTTTCAGCAATATAACTTCTATAAAAATTTCGTCAGCGCCGCGGGAAAGGAATTTGTATCTCCGATTACTGACGGCTGGAAAAATTGGTATGACTACGAGCTGGAAAATCGGGATGCCATTGTGGATGGGAAGATTTGTTACCAGATTTCCTTTAAACCAAAACACCCCCAAGACCTGGCTTTTACCGGTATTATATGGATTGCAAAAGAGAATTATGCTTTATACCAGATCAAAGCGACTATTGAGCCTGGTGCAAACTTAAATTTTATTCACCAGATATCTGTTCAGCAGCAGATGGACGGTAAGGCAACTGACAGGCCGTGGCTCCCGGTTAAAACCCGGATTTTAGTGGATGTTAGTCAGCTTTCCAGCAATACGAGCGGTTTGTTGGCCAAGTTTTATACTTCAAATAAAATTATAACTTTCGATAATGTTTACCCATCTGACTTTTTCAAAGATAATATTACGGTAGCGGCAAATGCGCAACAAGCCGATAACTCCTTTTGGGAAATGAACAGACCTGATTCCTTGACAATGGCTGAAAAATCAGTGTATCGTTTGATCGACACGGTTAAAACGCTCCCAACAGTTAGAAATTACCTGACAGCTGCGGATCTGCTGATCAATGGTTATTATAGAGCCGGCAATATTAGTCTGGGTCCTATTCTGAATACCTACAGTTATAATAATGTAGAAGGAAACCGGATCAGGTTGGGTTTTAAAACAAATTCGGGTTTTGATAGGAAATGGATATTCGGGGGATATGTTGCCTACGGCTCAAAAGATAGGGATGCGAAATACGGTGCTTCAGTAGATTACATATTGTCCCGAAAACAGTGGACCGAAGCAGGGATCAGCTTTACACATGACTTGAACCAGGTGGCGTTATTGAGTGATAGTTACCTATACCAGCGTAATAATCTGTTCTCTGCGTTTACCCGGTTTGGTCACATAGACAGGCGAAAAGTATTTGACCAGGATCTGCTGAATATCTATATCCGCCGTGACCTGTTTAAGGGCTTTACAGAGAAGATCAGTTTTTCCAGATGGTCTTTAGATCCCCAGTTTTTATTTAACTTTAATGACCCCAATGGAGGCTTAAGCAATCAATTATTAGTTTCGGAATTTCAGTTTGAAACCAAATGGGCTCCCGGATCCCAGCCGCTGGTTTCCGAAACTATCAATCGTCCGGTTAGCGTTAAAACGGATATATCCAAACCTGTATTTACTTTCAGATATACATTAGGGCTGAAAAATGTACTGGGCAGTGACCTGACTTATCATAAGTTTAGTTTTAATATTACACAGAGTTTAAAAATGGGTAGCCTTGGGAGGGGTAAATATTCTTTCACGGCAGGTTATATCCCTTCAAGTGTTCCTTTTCCTTTATTGGAAAATCACCTGGGCAACTCCACATTCCTTTATAACCCAAATGCTTTTAACCTGATGCGCTTTTTTGAATTTGCAAGCGATAAATATGCCAGCTTAAACTATACACAACATTTTGAAGGGCTGCTGCTAAATTCAATTCCTGTTATCAAGAATTTTAAATGGCGTTTGGTTGGAACAGCTAATATTTTATATGGCGGCATATCCCAAACTAACCAGAACAATATTCTTGATCGCAATTCCATTGATT
This sequence comes from Mucilaginibacter sp., assembly GCA_029237615.1. GTDB lineage: Bacteria > Bacteroidota > Bacteroidia > Sphingobacteriales > Sphingobacteriaceae > Mucilaginibacter. The sequence continues at coordinate 11,692 of JAQNCM010000180.1, read as the reverse complement.
TACAACGCCTGGGCAGTACTCCGTATTTAGAAGCAGGTTATGGAGTAGAAAATATTTTTAGATTCCTGAGGGTAGATTTTATCCATCGTTTAACCTATACAGATAATCACAATACGTTAAATGGAGGTGCTAAAAATTTCGGGATCAAGATTTCAGCGCAAATCAGACTTTAAACAGGTACATTAAGATATCTATCCAATAATATATAGCTAGCCGGGAGCATTTTTTTGAAGAAGGTGTTTTTCGGGACACGGATGTTAATTATATGCGCGGTGCCAACGGATTAAGTTTTAATTGGAAAGGCGAAGGTTTTCATCTTTAAATATATTTTTACTAGTAGATTGTATTTTAAATAAATAAAACCGCCCCCTGTTAATCAGGAAGCGGTTTCTTTTTTACTCGTGAAATTCAAAGATCTTTCAATGGCATCAGCTTAATCCAACTCAAAAAAATCTGACAAGGGGTCGAAATAACTATTATCCCAGCCTTCAGCAATATCCGTATAATCCGTATCAGGGATATTGGTATGTTTCAATTCTACAGATGTTCCATTCTTATCAGGATGCAATTTAATGGTGACAATAGAAGCCTCGGGCTGCCCATCAAAATACCAGTGCTGAACTATCTTTTTGCCATCTTCAAATTCCAGGTTTTTACCGGATATACTTCCGTCCCACATGGAGAACTCTGATCCCGGCTCGGTTGACATCACTGCCGGTTCTCCCGTCCATAGCTCAATGGTGAAAGGGTTGGTTAGCGCGGTGTATATTTCTTCGGGCGCGGCGTCAATCCGGTAGTATTTTTTAAAGTCTTTCATGTTAATTGTCCAGGCCCAAAGTTAGCCTAATGGCAGCACAGTTTTTCCGTAAACTTCATTTAATACGTTTGCCATGCCGGCATAAATTGCCGATAATCCACATACAATACCTTCATAACCTGCAAATTTTCCGATAGCGATGTTTCCGGTAGCATGCTCCGCAGCAAGCAGGAAAAATAATATGGTTAGTGTCGCGAAAATAATTTGCAGTGCACGGTTTAGTTTTAAGGTGCCAAAAAATAAGCAGAAGGTAAATAAACCCCATATGCACAAATAGGCACACATTGCATTCTCTGAGGGGGCCGCGGTCCATCCAAATTTAGGGATAACAATCAAACCAACCAACGACAGCCAGAAAAATCCGTATGAGGTAAAGGCAGTTAAGCCAAAAGTATTGTTCTTTTTCGATTCAATTATACCGGCGATCACCTGGGCAAGGCCGCCATAAAAAATACCCATAGCAAGTATCATTGAATTTAGCTCAAAAAAACCGGCGTTATGCAGGTTTAACAATACGGTGGTCATACCAAAGGCACAAAGACCTAATGGTGCGGGATTGGCAATGCCATCCTTTACCGCAACAGGTGTAGTCGGAATCATGATTTTTAAGGTTTTAATTGGTTTACAATGCAATGTAATTTATATAAACGCATTTAACAATTTTTATTTAAAAACCGATCAGTAACTTTACAATTAACCTGATAGCTATGCAAAAATTAGTACTGTTACGCCATGGAGAAAGTGTTTGGAATAAAGAGAACCGGTTTACCGGCTGGACAGATGTGGATCTTTCGGAAGCAGGGGTGGAGCAAGCCAGAAAGGCCGGATTACTGTTGAAGAAACACGATTGTAATTTTGATGTTGGCTTTACTTCATTATTGAAGCGCTCCATAAAAACATTGCATATTGTATTGGAAGAACTGGATCATTTATGGATACCGGTTCAAAAATCATGGCGGTTAAATGAACGTTTTTACGGCGCGCTGCAAGGATTAAACAAGGACGAAACCATCGCCAAATATGGGGCCGGTCTGGTACAGAAGTGGCGCCGCGACCCTCATGAGCTTCCACCACCTATTACTAAGGACGATGAACGATATCCGGGGCATGATTCGCGCTATAAAGGCCTTACAGAAAGGGAATTACCGCTTACCGAAAACTTGAGCCAAACAATGGACAGGGTGTTGCCTTTCTGGAATGAGTTTATAGTTAGAGATATTAAGAAAGATAAAAAAGTTATTGTTTGTGCACACGGCAACAGCCTGCGTGCGCTTGTGCAATATATTGATCACCTCAGTGATGAAGATGTTATAAAATTGGACATCCCAACCGGCATCCCGTTAATATATGAACTAGATGAGGGGTTAAACAGCATTAAGCATTATTATTTGGAATAGTACACCGTTACCCCATTGCCTTATTTAAGGCGATTATGGCTTCGTCAAAATGTTCCCTCGCAATTATAAACTGAATATTCACTTTGCGTAAGGCAAAACCGGCACTCTTAATATTAATGCCTTTTTCCGCCAGGGAAGCAGCAGATTTGGCCAGCAAGCCGGGTTGATCCATATTGGAGCCGATAAGGCACACCATGGCTACCTTTTCGACCGTAACTTTTTCAAAATCATCTTCCAGCTCACTGATCAGTTTTTTGTTAAAATCCTTTTCCCATATTACAATGGATATGCTGTTGGCACTGGTGGCTTTAAAACTATAGCTTACGTTAAATCTATAAAACAGCTGCATTATGCTCAGGTCACTTCCGGGAGTACCTACCATCGAAGGGTCGTAAATGTCAATGATCATCACCTTTTCCGTACCTGTAATTACTTCAACCCTTTTGGTGTCGCAGATATAATCCTTAGTAATCAATGTTCCGGGATGTTCCGGTTGAAAAGTGTTTTTTATGCGAAGATTGATATTGTTAATTTCCAGCGGTTTAGATGCTTTTGGGTGTATGGCCTCCATTCCCACATCGGCCAGCTGATCTGCCACGTCATAATTGGTATTACCTACCGGGTAGCAATTGTCAGTTCCAACCAATACTGGATCGGCGGTACACAAATGGTATTCTTTATGAATAATAGCTTCCTCCGGTTTAACAGCTACCGCTATTTTACTAAAAGTAACCTCCGAATATCCGCGGTCGAACTCACGCATAATACCTTCAGTTCCTTTGGCATACCCTGTCACAATACAAATGGTATTTTCAAAATCAATATTTTGCAGGTCTTTTTTTATACGCTGATCTATCGTCAATGATCGATGGTCATGAAATCCGCTCAAATCAACTAAAGTGGCATTTATTCCCATGTTTTGCAAAATATTGGTGAAGTTAAATGCCGAGTGACTTTCTCCAATAGATGCCAGAATTTCGCGTGCTGCCTGCAATATTCCCTCATTGCTAACATAGCCGGATGCCAGGATATTGGCGAGATTTTCCAGGTAGGTTTGTGCCTCCTTTATCCGTGTTTCAATAAACTTGTCAGCCTCCGCTGTATTTAAACCAATATTTTCATAGCTTTTATTGATCTGTTTGAGCTTTATGATAAGGTTATTTAAAGGCTTGTGGAAATCCTGGAAATTTGCAAGCTTGTGATATACACCAGGCTCGCCTGTTTTTTTATTTTCGAGCAGCATATTGGTAACCCCTGAAAATGCTGATACTACAAAAATGCGGTTGTATAGCTGTTTTCCGTTGCGTTCAAATAAGATGATATTTTTTATTACATCGTTTAAGGCGGTCATTGAGGTTCCGCCAATTTTTTCTACTGTTAACATTTTTTAAATTATACGCTTTAATGCGCTGATGCCAAAATTATGCCTGATGTATTCGATGCTGATCTTTTTAACCCGGAGGGGTTGGACAACAGGCAATTATAATTTTATATTAGATTGTTTAATTAGATTAAAACTTATCGTTTTGATATTTTTTACTAAAATGGAAAGAGTTCAGATCATTAATCTCCGGATTATTCTGCTTTATGATAAAGATCACCGGCTTTTTCTGCAGATAGCTTTATGCCTTTTATCATTGCCGAGCTGAAACCGTTGTGTTCCATTTCATTGAGGCCTGCTATTGTACAGCCGCTTGGTGATGTAACCTTATCAATTTCCTGTTCCGGATGTGATGAAAGTTGTAATAAAAGATCGGCCGCTCCTTTAGCGGTTTGTGCAGCCATTTTAAGTGCATCATGCGCATGAAAACCAATTTCTGTTCCGCCCTGCGATGCTGCGCGTATCGACCTTAAAAAGAATGCTATTCCACAGGCACAAAGTGCAGTAGCCGACGTCATCAATTCTTCATTGATCTGTATAGTTACCCCAACAGTTTCAAAAAGCGACCGTACATAATTAATGTTCTTGGTTGTGCCGTTATCGGTTGCAATGCAGGTCATGGATTGTCCTATTGCAATTGCAGTATTTGGCATTGCCCTTATTATCTGCACATTTAAATCAAGCTGTTTACGAATATCGCCACAGCTAACACCTGAAACCACTGATATAAGTAACTGCTTTTCTGATTTGATGGACGGACGGATCTCATCCAGCAATTTATTGAGCTGTTGGGGAAGTACTGCCAATACTACAAAATCGGCTTTCCGCACTGCTTTAAGGTTGTTATCAGTAATATGATAACCTGCTTCGGCAAGGGGAGCTAAAGCGGCAACATTTCTACGGGTGAGTGAAATTTGCTGTGGCTTACAGATACCTGCTTTAACCAGCCCCTTGGCCAGCGACAAGCCGATATTGCCACTTCCTAATATTGCAATATGCTGTTGTGAATTCATTAGCTTTTACTTAAAAGTGTTCCAAACGGTTTATTATGTTTCAACTTACCCAGATCATCTGAATGTCCAATAATCACGGCTTTAACACCGCAGGATATTGCTTTAAAAGCATTGTCCATTTTTGGCAGCATACCGCTGTGAATGACCTTTTGTGATTTTAATTCGTCATAATGATGTGGGTTAATTTCCCGGATCAATGAATCTTCATCATTTATATCTTTCAATACCCCTTTTTTCTCAAAACAATAAATAAGGGTTGTATTATACAGTTTTGCCAATGCCACCGCCAACGCCGAAGCTATAGTATCGGCGTTAGTATTTAATAACTGTCCTTCGCCATCATGAGTCAGGGCACAAAACACCGGGGTAAAACCAGCTTCCATTAAATTACTTATGTTTTTAGGATCAATGGATTTTTCATTAATGTCGCCTACAAATCCATAGTCGATATCTTTTATCGGGCGTTTTTTTGTACGGATAAAATCGCCGTCGGCTCCCGTAAGTCCAATTGCATTTGTGCCAAAACGTTGCAGTTGTGCAACAATATTTTTATTTATCAGCCCGCCATACACCATTGTAACAACGCGCAGGGTTTCAATGTCGGTAATTCTGCGGCCATCAACTAATTTTGCTTCAATACCTAAAGTTTCAGAAAGCTGCGTGGCAACCTTGCCACCTCCATGTACTAATATCTTAAATCCCGGCAACGCTGTAAAGTCCTTTATAAAAGCGTGGAGATTTTCGGAGTTATCAATAACATTCCCCCCAATTTTAATGATATACAGGTTTCTGTCATCGTTAAGTACAACCGGATGAGTTGAAACTGTACCAATTTTGCTCATATTTGGCTCCTAATTAATAAATCGAAGTTGAAATACTTCTGTTCCAGTTCAATTGCGGTTAAAAATAATAAAAAATAGCCTTTTTCTTTAATGATTTGCAAAAAATGAACTAATTTATATTGATTATTTAATTGATTGGTATTTTAACTTCAATTATTAGGTTAAAATCAGCTTTTTCCATGTTTTTTTGACACCGGAGATAGTCCCGGTTACTTTTGGGGTTTCGTGGCTTCAATGTAGCCCTCGAAAGAAATAGGATCACGATTAGTACTTACTACCTGCAATGATGCGTAGCCATTAGTTGATATGTCGAGGATTAATTGCTGAACGTCACGCCAATCGGTTATGTTTTTATCTTTGGGTCGAATGGCGATCTCCCAACTTCCATTTTTCTTTTGTTTTGAGCTGTAGGCAAAGTTGGTAGTTTTAAATTTGATACCGCCATCTGTAGGATATAAGTCATTGGGAGCAACGTATGCCCTTCCGTAATAGGGTAAAAAAGCAATAACGGTATCTTTAACAACCCTCAGGTCATAATCAGATGTTAAAACTTTTTGTCCTCCTCTTTGCGGCAAAGCATAATTTGCTTTGAAAACATAACTTGAATTATCAATCATGTTTTTTACTTCTGCTGCTTTAGCAGCTTGCTTTTCCTTCCTTGAGTTTTGAGCATGTGTTGAATTCACACTGCACACAACAGCAATAAGCATTGTACATAATTTTAATAACGTTTTCATGGTGTTGCTTTCTATATTAACGTAAAACACCTAAAAATTATATATGTTTTTCGCACATATTATGCCCGGCAAAAATTAAAAGCCACGCCGTAAAAGCGTGGCTTTTAATAACATACTTTATAAAATTTATATCAGGTTAACACTGCGGTTAACAAATTCAGTAAGTTCAGCGCCCGTTAATAATCCTTGTGAAAGTAACGCAAGGTCAAAAGCCTGTTTCGAAAGCTGGGCCTGTACCTCTTCATTCTCTTCCTGCAAAATACGGCTTATTAATTTATGGTTCCCATTAACTATCACCTTGTAATTATCAGGCATGCTGCCATAAAAGCTCATGCCGCCGCCCATAGCAGCCATTTCCTTCATGCGGCGCATAAATTCATCCATGGTTACTGTAACAGGTAACTCGTCAGGATTTAAGCTTTCCAGCTCTACTTTATAAGCAGGTTTGTTTATTGCTTTGTTAAAAATCTCTTTAACCTTAGTTGCCTGTTCTTCTGTTAATACATGTTCCAGCGCATCTTCTTTTTTAATCAGCTTGTCGGCTACATCAGCGTCGACACGTTTAAATGAGGTTTTTTCAAGCTTTTGTTCCAAATGGCCAATAAAGTGATTGTCAATAGGGGAGTTCATTAGCAAAATATCATAACCCTTTTTGTTTGCCGATTGTATAAAGGCATCCTGTTTAGCCGGATCATTGGTATAAATATAAACCAGCTGACCATCTTTATCGGTTTGCTCAGGAGCAACTTTATCTTTATACTCATTTAATGTAAAGTTCTCTTTTTGGGTATTGCTTAACAGAACAAAATCTTTGGCTTTGTCATAAAATTTGTCTTCGCTTACCATTCCATATTTTACAAACAGGCCAATGTCGGTCCATTTTTCTTCATACGCTTTGCGGTCGGCTTTAAATAACTCGGCCAACTTATCAGCTACTTTTTTGGTGATATAGCTATTTATTTTTTTAACGTTGCTATCAGCCTGTAAAAAACTGCGGGAAACATTCAACGGGATATCCGGTGAATCAATAACGCCATGTAATAACATTAAAAATTCGGGAACAATATCTTTTACCTCATCAGTAATAAATACCTGGCGCGAAAAAAGCTTGATCTTATTCCGCTGGATCTCAAAATCGTTTTTAAGTTTCGGGAAGTACAGAACACCAGTCAGGTTAAACGGATAATCTACATTTAAATGGATCCAGAACAACGGATCTTCTGAGAATGGATAAAGCTGTTTGTAAAAGTCGAGATAATCCTCGTCCTTCAGATCGGCAGGGGCCTTTGTCCATATCGGGTTGGTATCATTGATGATATTATCAACCTCAACCGATTTATATTTTGGCTTACCTTCGTCATCAACGCCATCTTCTTCCTCTTGTGTAGTAGTTCCAAATTTAATAGGAACAGGCAAAAACTTACAATATTTGTCCAGTATTTCCTGTAAGCGGTGTTTGCTTAAAAACTCTTCGGAGTCTTTGTTTATATGCAGCGTGATTTCTGTGCCGCGTTCTGCCAAAGTGCCTTCAGTAATTTCAAATTCGGTACTGCCGTCGCAGGTCCAGTGTGCTGGTTCTGCACCTTCCTGGTATGACAAAGTTTCTATCTCAACACGATCAGCAACCATAAAGGCCGAATAAAAGCCTAAACCAAAACGGCCAATTATCTCGTTGGCATCTTTTGATTCTTTGAACTTTTCCATAAACTCGGTAGCTCCCGAGAATGCGATCTGGTTGATGTATTTTTTTATTTCTTCTGCAGTCATACCTAAACCATTATCAGAAATGGTAAGGGTTTTTGCAGCCTCATCAAAAGCAATTTCAACACGTAAATCGCCAAGCTCGCCGGTATATTGGCCCAATGAGGCAAGACGTTTTATCTTTTGGGTAGCGTCAACAGCGTTTGAGACCAATTCACGTAAAAAGATCTCATGATCTGAATACAGGAATTTCTTAATGATCGGGAAAATGTTTTCGGTCTGGATCGAAATTGTGCCTTATTCTTGCATAATCTTTTATTTATTGTTAAATGTATTGCTAACCGCATTCATCAATGGTTGTTCCAAACTATGGTAGCTTGACAAATTGGCAGAGCAAATTACCTGATACCACAAAGATTTATAGGTTACTTCACAAAAAGCCGGTAAATCAGGTAAACAACGATAAAACCGATTAGCGCTAATAGCAGCCCGTTTAATCGTTTCTTATTCATAAAACAGATCATAATAATCCCGGTGAGGGAAATCACGATCATAAACATCGCTGCAATATCAATCACAATGGCCCAACCTTTTCCGGCATCCCGGCCCTTGTGTAGATCATTAAGTACAGCTACAAGGCCAAAGCGTGTTTCAGTAATCTTATACTTTCCATTACTGCGGTCAATATAAATATCTGCAGCATAGCCGGGGCCGTTAAATGACACCGACACATCACCATCCTCTATTCTGAAATCATTTACCGCTCCTTTGATTCCATTGGTTTTGCGCAAAAATTCCACAATATCCAGTTTAGGCACTGCCGATGTGTCTTTAGTATTAACCCATTTCAGGTTCATACTTCCATTATATTTTTTCACTTGTGGTTTGTTGCCAAACCAATCGGCATGGTTAAGGGTAAAGCCGGTAACGGCAAAAAAAAGTAAAATAACCAAGCTTATCATTGAAAGATAAGTATGTAGCCATCGTGATAAAGCAGCGGTACGCTTTTCCAGTTCTGTTTTAGGCTGCCTGGCTGTTTTTCTGCCGGCAAGCTTACTATGTAGTATTCTGGTATTGCGCATTTTAAGGCTTCTTGCGGTAATCCAATGATGCGGAGGCAATCTCGGCATTGCCTTCCAGGGTTATCTGTTTTGGAATTCCTGAAAAGTCCATTTGCTTTTCCATTAACTGATGTGTGCCATGTTCGCGGGCAGCCTCAATATAAATAGTATAAGTTCCCTTGTTAACCAGTTTACCTTTGTCATCTTTTCCGTCCCATTTTAAAGTATACTTTCCGGGCGAACGGGTAGCGCTGGATGTGGAGCTGATATTGGCATGATCATCCATAAATGTTTGGAAATAGGCGTCGTACCATACGTGGATATCATCCAGGTAGCGGGTTTTATTGTACCACAGTGCAATATTGCGTACAGGTTTTTTATTTTTATCAACCACCCAAACAGCCACATAAGGCCGGTGTACCCTAAAACCCTGAATCTCCGCGAGCTCCAGGTTAATAAGCAATTCATAGTTGGGGTCCCAGGCGGCACCTTTTTGAGATAGATTGTTATTATTTACACCCTCAGTTTTAACATTATTTACTTCCGCTATTTCTGCATTTTTCCAGCCATTACTTTCTATGCGTTTACCATTACGGGTGATGATCAGGTATTCCGTTCCCTGAAAAGTTGCAGCCAACCTGGCACTTTCTTCCGGGGTTAAAACACAAAAAGCTGTCGCAAGTGCTCCGGCGTCTGTAGCATTAGGCGAAATAACGGTTGAGCTGATCACATTTTCAGCAGGAATTCCGGTGCGCGGATCCACAATGTGCGAGTACCATTTGCCACTTATCAGCTCTCCGCGCCGGTAATTACCGCTTGTTGCAATAGCCCTGTTGCTGAGGTTTACAGTTGATATTGGGGCATCATTTTCTGCATCCGCCTTAGGGTCACTGATCTGTACCTGTTCGGTATGATTTCCGCGTATTACAATATCTCCGCCAATATTTAATACAATACCACTTACATTGACAGATGACAACGCAGCATTGCAGGCTTTATTGATGATATAACTTTTTGCAAAAGAATTAAGCATAAGGGGCACATTATCTAAACGTTGGACAGTATGATTTGCGGCATCAAGTTTATAATGAGGTTGCTTTACCAGCGAAACGGCCTGATCAATTTCTGCTTGCGTTGGAATTTGATTGCGTTTGGCAGCAGCTTTCCATAGTTTACCGACTACTTCAGCCGAGGCATCTAATGCCCCGTTGGTGCGTATACGCCATTTGTCAAATAAGTCCAGCACCTCAAACAATTCCGGCGATACGAAGACCGGATGTTGCGGTGCATTCATCCACCTGTTAAACTCGCTTTGCTGGTTATAGCCGCTAATTATATGATCCAGGCGGTCAATCTCGTTCATCGCGTTGTTTTCAGCAGCGGCTGCATCTGTTTCTGAAGCCGCAAAAACTTTAATTTGAAGCGATGTCCCGAGTACGTTTTCATAGTTGGAGACATACGTTTGAATGTTTTTTGATGAAGTCTTTGGAATGCCGCTGCATAAAACAATCATTAAAAACCCTGTTAACATGCCGGTAAGAAGTCTCATTTGTTTGTGGATTAATATTGGTTGATTTTTAATTAAATAAACTAACGCGCAAAACGTTTTATAATGTTTACTCCTGTAATTTTGTTAAAAGTAAGCTGTAAATTTGAAGCAAAACTGAAAAAAAGCAAAAGCTAATTTTAATTGAAGCATTATATCATGAAATTACAAATGCAGCCAGCCAGCGATTCTTTGAATTAAATCGCTTTTAGTAGGCAATCAAATGCAGCAATTAAAGCACTTTTTGCCGCAGTGTCTATAATATCTCCCTTGGTATCCATTTTAGACCGGATAAAAGGTATAAGCAATGTGGCTTCTTTAAGCACATTTGCGTTTAGTGCACCCAGTATCAGCAGCAAGGCAGCATGCGCATTTTGGCCGCCGGTTGAGGCGGTGACCAGTGCAAGTGACTTATCATTCAGCGAGCCGCTCGAAACCGTCCAGTCAAGCGCGTTTTTAAGTGATCCAGGCACACCATATGCATATTCGGGCGTGCAAATGATGATGCCATCTGCTTCAGCTAATAGTTTCCGTAAACTGCTTACTGTTGCAGGCGGGTGATCATTATCCAAATCCGGATCAAAATGCGGTAATTGTGCCAGGCCATGATAAATAATATATTCCAAACTTGTTGGTGCCATCTCACCCAAGAAACGAAGGATAGCGTGGTTTGATGAACCTGAACGCAGGCTGCCGGAAATGGCCAGGATCTTTTTGGATGATGAGGATTGCATTGTGGAAGTAATTTTGACAATATTACTTTTTAAGTTGACAGCCCGTTTTATTTTCTTAAAATATGATCAGAAGCTGACGCAGATTTAAGCGAACCGGTCGAACTTTCTTCGGTTTTTAAATACAATAAATTGTTGTATTCAATTATCAATGAATAGTATAATACATTTATATAGTGTATTACATTCACTAATTATCTGAACTAAGACTCATAAGATTAAAAGATTATAGGATTATTTTTTGTCTGACTAAAATTTAAAGAATAAAAGGATTTGGGATTATTTATGAAATATTATATACCTTACCTATGGAAATATTTTAATCTTATCGTCCTAAAATCAAACAGATCTTAGTTCAGACAGTATGCAACACGAAGGCCTTACACATAAAATTATTGGCTGCGCCCTGAAAGTTCATAACGTACTTGGCAGCGGCTTTCAGGAAGTTATTTATCAAAGAGCTTTG
>JAQNCM010000171.1 GCA_029237615.1 Mucilaginibacter sp. | reverse complement strand
TCCTGGGTGCAGAATTTAAAAATCTCTTTAATCACTGTTTCCTTAAATGCTGAAAGCACTATAAGCCGCTGTATTGAATCAGTTATTACTCAAACATACAAAAACATTCAGTATATAATTATTGATGGCGGTTCCAACGATTCCACAATTTCAATTATCGATAAATACAAGGATTTCATAGATATTTTTATATCAGAGCCTGACAATGGCTTATATGACGCAATGAATAAAGGCATCAGGATGGCGGACGGAAAAGTAATAGGAATGCTGAATGCCGACGATTTTTTTACAGATAGAAATGTAATAAGTAAAATTGCCGGGGTATTTATGGCACAAAACGCAAATATTTTATATGCCGATCTCGACTTTATAAACACCCGTGGTGATATTGTCCGTAAATGGCGATCAGGGCGCTATAAACATAATATGTTTAGCTGGGGTTGGATGCCGCCACACCCTACTTTTTATTGCAAAAGAAAATTATTTGACGAAATGGGCTACTATGATCTTGAATATGGGACCGCTGCGGATTATGAATTAATGTTAAGATTTATGCATTTTAACAAGGTTAACGCCATTTACTTAAAGGAAGTAACAATTATGATGCAAATTGGCGGCATAAGCAACAAAAGTTTTAGTAACCGCGTAAAAGGATTATTGTCTGATATGAAGGCGATGCGCAACAACGGTATTTTATTTCCTTTTATAACGTTATTGTTGAAACCGCTCAGAAAAATAATTCAATATTTTTAATCAGGCATAGCAGATGTTAATATGTTAATAATAAATGGGTAAATAAATTATTAAAAGTTCCTTAATTGCGGCGTTTGATAAGTTACCCCTAACTATTTGATTAAATGATGGATCTTTTACATAACTATGCTATAGTATATTATTTGTTTATAGTAATATTTTCTGTACTTATCACTTCATTAGCCATCCCTTCAATTTTACACGTAGCCCGTTTCCGCCACCTATACGACGATCTTGGCCACTTCAGGAAATCACACGATCATGGCATTCCCCGGCTTGGCGGAGTGGCGATTTTTGTTAGTTTCACCATCACCTCTTTACTATTTTGCATGACAGATAAATCACTGCCTATTAATTATTTACTAACGGCATGTATTATCTTGTTCGCAATGGGCTTAAAAGACGATCTTGCAGGTGTGAATTCAAATACCAAATTTCTTATACAATTTATTATTTGTGCAATTCTTGTAATGCTGGGCGATATACGCCTTACCAATATGTACGGGGTATTCGGAATTTATGAATTACCTTATTTACTAAGTGTATGTGTATCTATTTTAATGATATTACTGGTTGTAAACGCTTTCAATTTAATTGATGGCATAGATGGTCTTGCCGCCACAACGGGTTTAGTGGCCAACGGAACGTTTGCCGGTTTGTTTATCTATTTCCATCAGTATGAATTGGCAGCTGTTTCATTATCAATGGTTGGTGCGGTATTGGGATTTTTACGGTTTAATATAACACCCGCCAAAATATTCATGGGAGATACAGGGTCATTGTTAATCGGCTTAATATCTGCAGTAATGGCCTTAAAGTTTATGGGAATAAATAAATCTGCAGCCGGCGCATCTACTGAGCTTTTTTCAGTGCCTGCATTAACATTCGCCATATTAATCGGTCCTATATTCGATACAGTAAGAGTGTTTATCGTTAGAATAACAAATGGTCAGTCTCCATTTACAGCTGATCGTAACCACATCCATCATCGCATGTTAAGACTTGGCTTTAACCACTTACAAACTACAATTATTTTAACAAGCATAAATATAGCTTCGATTGTAATGGTTCTGTTATTTAAAAACTATAGTAATTCTGCACTTATTATATTAATTATACTGGTTTCACTGGTGTTTAACTGGATGATCACTTTTTTTCTCCGTTCAAAAGAACGCGAAAGCCTGGCTTTCCGCAATTTATTTGTTTAGCGGATTCACTAATTCTTTTCTTTTCAATCACGGTATAATTGTACTCCTTGATTAATTCGTATCCGGCCCTTTAATTTTAATTAAATTTGCTGCTGATATGAATGTAATTAAAATTGCTGTAAACGGATTTGGCCGCATCGGGCGCATTTTTTTGCGAAGTGTTATCGAGAAAAAAAATATCCGTGTGGTAGCTATAAATGACCTCACCGATACCCGGACGCTTGCTCACCTTTTTAAATACGACTCGGTACATCGTGGCTTTAAAGGTTCTATCGATTTTGACAGCGAAAATCTTTATATAAATGGACAAACGATAAAAGTATTTTCCGTTTCTGAGCCGTCCCTCTTACCATGGAAAGAGCTGGATATCGATCTTGTTATTGAATCGACGGGGAAATTTACCTCCAAAAAAGGGGCCTCCCTTCACCTGGAGGCTGGCGCCAAACAGGTGATTATCTCCGCTCCATCCACAGACAAAAATGTACCTACCGTTGTGTTAGGTGTAAATGACTCATCTGTTGACCTTCATTCGCCGGTATTATCAAACGCTTCCTGTACTACCAATAATGTAGCTGCGATGGTTAAAGTTCTGGACGAAAATTGGGGAATTATTGACGGTTATATAACCACTGTACATTCCATGACCGGCGATCAAAACTTACATGATGCTCCGCATAAGGACTTACGCAGAGCCAGGGCCGCGTCGGCATCAATTATTCCAACTACTACCGGCGCTGCAAAAGCCATTACGGCAATTTTTCCTCATCTGGAGGGGAGGCTTGGCGGAGCGGGCATAAGGGTGCCTGTGCTAAACGGCTCATTAACAGACTTTACTTGCAGCTTAAAGAAACAGCCAACCGTTAAAGACATCAACCTGGCGTTTAAGCTGGCTGCTGAAGGCTCAATGAAGAACATATTGGAATATACAGAAGATCCGATAGTTTCTACAGACATATTAGAAAATACACACAGTTGCATTCTCGACGCCGGGCTTACTTCTATCGTTGGAGGACTGGTAAAGGTGGTTGGTTGGTATGACAATGAAATGGGCTACTCCAGCCGCCTGACCGACCTGGTTGAAAGAATCAGCCAGCTTAATTAAAGCATTGATAATTTAAAAATGGCTTTTGTATCATTTGGTGTATAGCACTTTAGCTGATATTGAAAAGATCGGGTAATTTTTTTGATTGTAATAACAATATGATGAAAACGTGATGATATCATCACGTTTATTAATAAAAATCGTTTGTTCATTTAATGCAATTTGATTGGAATCGTAGGTTTTAAAAAAGGTAAATTGGCGATGAACATTAATCTTTACCATGTTTACATTATTAATAACCGTATCAGTAACTGATTTTAATATTACATTATTTAAGTTATCATCCACCCAGTTTAAGGTGGTGTTTCCGCCCTGGGCTACGGTGGTGTACTCAAAACCTGAAAGCAAAGCGCTGTTAAAACTTTCAAGTAAATGCACGGAAGATATTTTCTGATACCCTGCTGCGGTATACGACAGGTCAACATTTTCATTAAACTTAAGGATCAAAGTTTTATCGGAAATACTTGTAATTACTTGTTGCGGATTAACCTTAAAAATTGGGGTATGAAGCGCTATATCTGCATTGATTTGTGAGACGGTATCAAGCGTTGTTGTTTTTGTTACATTGCTGCCCGGATTAACATTATTATTTTTGGTGCAGCTTATAAATATTGTTGCGATTAATAGTATTGTAAGTAGTGTTTTCATTGGATGTAAGCTGTGAATTATTGGTCAACAGTTAGGCTAATTTTACTTTTTACGGAAAAAGTATTTAAAATGTTATTAGCCAGCATCTTACAATTAAGAAAATCCCGACAATTATTATTGGGTAAAATAATGCAGTATTGAAGAAATAATACAGATCTGGTAAACAAACATTCTTTTTAGTTGTAAAATAATGATCAAGTTTATTGCTGTTGATGATTTACTAAGCATCCGGAACGTTGTATTGCGCGGAGGGAAAATAGTACTTGAACAATGCAGATTCCCAACCGACCAGTTATCCGGTGCTTTCCATCTGGGTTATTACGCGAATGGTCACCTTGTGTGTATAGCTTCATTTCACCCGCAAAGCTATGGCGATTTTGCCGGGACAGGCTACCAACTTCGTGGAATGGCTACTATTGAAAAGTACCGTGGCATGGGCATAGGCAATCAATTGCTTAATTTTGCAATTGTTTACCTGCGTGGTCAAAAAGCAAATTACCTGTGGTGCAACGCCCGCAAAAAAGCATCTCAGTTTTATCTGAACATCGGCTTTGAAATTATCTCAGCAGAATTTGAAGTGCAAGACATAGGGCTCCATTATGTAATGTATGTTAAAATACAATGAAGTTTTATTATCTGAATCACGTTTTTAACTTTAAAATTCAGAATTAAAAATTAAATGCTGAATTTGGCTGCGAAAATTTGCATGCATCAAACATATGAAAACAATAGATCAAATTAGCTTTGCCGGTAAAAAGGCACTTATCCGTGTTGATTTTAATGTGCCACTGGATAAAGACTATAACATTACCGATGATAACCGTATGACGGCTGCCCTGCCCACAATTAACAAAATTTTAAAAGACGGCGGAGCAGTTATACTGATGTCACACCTGGGCAGGCCAAAGGGTGGTCCTGAAGAAAAATTTTCTTTAAAACACGTTGTTCCGCATCTGGCCGACCTTTTAGGGCAGCAAGTGCAATTTGCTGATGATTGCATAGGTGCCGAAGCAGTAGATAAGGCAAAAGCGCTGGGAAAGGGCGAAGTGCTTTTATTAGAAAACCTGCGTTTTTATAAAGAAGAAGAAAAAGGCGACATGACCTTTGCAGAAAAGCTCTCCAAACTGGGTGATATTTATGTGAACGATGCTTTTGGTACCGCACACCGCGCACATGCGTCGACCGCAGTCATTGCCCAATTTTTCCCAAATGCTAAATATTTCGGTTACCTGATGGCTGCCGAACTGGAAAATGCTGAAAAAGTATTAAACAATCCTGTAAAGCCTTTCACGGCTATTATGGGCGGCGCAAAAGTATCAGACAAAATAGAACTGATTGAGCGTTTGCTGGATAAAGTTGATAACTTAATTATAGGTGGCGGCATGGCTTATACATTTGCTAAGGCGCAGGGCGGTAATATAGGTAAATCACTGGTGGAAGAAGATAAGCTTGAACTGGCCCTCAGCCTTATTCAAAAGGCAAAGGAAAAACGCGTAAACCTGTTATTACCAACAGATTCTATTATCGCTGATAATTTCTCAAATGATGCCAATACAGATACTGCCCAAAACAACAGCATTAAAGACGGTTGGATGGGGCTCGATATTGGCCCCGATTCAATAGCTGAATTTACAAAAGTGGTAGAAGCATCAAAAACCATATTGTGGAACGGCCCGATGGGCGTTTTCGAAATGGAAAAATTTGAGACTGGCACTAAATCTATAGCCGAAGCGGTAGTTAAGGCAACTGAAAATGGCGCATTCTCCTTAATTGGTGGCGGCGATTCGGCTGCAGCTGTTGCTAAATTTAACTTTACAGACGATGTAAGCTATGTGTCAACCGGCGGCGGCGCGCTGCTTGAATATATGGAAGGTAAAGAATTACCTGGCGTAAAAGCAATAAACGAATAATTACGCTCAGTAACGATGTTGATAAAGACCCCGGCAACCGGGGTCTTTTTTGTTTTATTACTTACATTTAAAAACTAATACGTTTTTATGAAAAAAACCCTGGTTACAATTTTTTACTTACTTGTATTTGCATCTATAACACTTGCACAACCCAGCCAGGCTAATAATCCTGATGCTGCTTATATAAAGGATAACTATACCAAATATGAATACCAGATCCCGATGCGCGACGGTAAAAACCTATTCACTTCGATATATGTACCAAAAGATCAAACTAAAAAGTACCCTTTTATGATGGACCGCACCTGCTATAGTGTGGCTCCTTATGGCGCGGATAAATACAGAACAAATTTGGGGCCGTCGTCCTTGTTTTTGCATAACGGCTACATATTTGTTTACCAGGATGTACGTGGGCGCTGGATGAGCGAAGGCATTTACCAGGAAATGACACCTGAAAAGGAAGTACATAAAACAAATAATGACGTTGATGAAGGTACTGACACTTACGATACCATTGACTGGCTGCTAAAAAACATTCCCAACAATAACGGCAAGGTTGGAGTTTGGGGAATTTCGTATCCCGGCTATTATACTACAACATCTTTATTGAGCAGGCACCCGGCATTAGTGGCGGCCTCACCGCAGGCGCCAATTGCCGATCTTTACCGTGATGATGCTTTTCACAACGGTGCATTCATGCTGGTTGCCAATTTTGATTTTTATCCCGGCTTTACTAATCGCCAGGACGACAAACCCACCCAGCGCAGGGGCGAACGCATGGATATTGGTACGCCCGACGGCTATAAGTTTTTTATGGGCCTGGGCAATATGCAGAATACCAATGTGAAATATTACAAGGATACCATTCGCCTGTGGAACGAAATGCTGAATCACCCGAATTATGATCAGCACTGGAAGGACCGCAATGTATTGTACCACCTGCATGATATTAAAACCGCTGTGTTGGTTACCGGCGGATGGTATGACGCCGAAGATCTTTATGGTGCGGTAAACACTTACAAAACATTGGTAAAAAACAATCCTTCTACCCCTGTTTATTTTACCATGGGCCCCTGGGTGCATGGCGGATGGGCACATGGCCCTGGCGACCACCTGGGAGACATCGATTTTGGCGGACCAACCGGGCCATTTTATCGTGAAAAAATTGAATTTGCCTTTTTTAGTCATTATCTGAAGGGAACGGAGCTGGATCTCCCAAAGGTATCCACATTTGAGACCGGGGTTAATGAATGGAAAACCTATAACACCTGGCCGCCAAAAGAAGCGGAAGAAATGAATTTATATCTGTTGCCCGGCGGGAAGCTTTCGTTTGAGGCCCCGAAAGCCGCTGATAACAGTGCTGACGAATTTGCATCCGATCCAAACAAGCCCGTGCCGTTTGTTGACGGGATTGATGCAGGCATGAAACGTGAATATATGACCGGCGACCAGCGCTTTGCCGAACGCAGGCCGGATGTGCTTACTTATCAGTCGGAGGTGCTGGATAAGGATATTACCATAGCAGGAAATATTTGGGCGAACCTCAAAGTATCAACCACCGGCACCGACGCCGACTGGGTAGTTAAGGTGATAGATGTTTACCCCGACACCGCCAAAAATAACCAGTGGATAAAAGACACTTACCTTGCCGGCTATGAGCAGATGGTGCGCAGCGAGGCCATGCGTGGCAAATTCCGCAATGGTTTTGATAAGCCCGAGCCTTTTGTACCCGGTAAAGTAACGCCGGTAAACTTTGAGCTGCAGGACATTTTGCACACTTTTAAAAAGGGCCATAAAATAATGGTACAGATTCAAAGCACCTGGTTTCCACTCATTGACCGCAATACCCAACAATTTCAGGACATTATGAAGGCTAAGGTAACCGACTTTAAAAAAGCAATCAACAAAGTTTATACCTCCAAAGACCATACGAGCTATTTAAAGGTAAGGGTAATGGAAGATAATTGATTAGTGGATTAGTATAATGTGCAGATATGCAAATGTCCGGATGATTATTTTTCTTTAATTCTGTAAAACCACGCTGAGAAAAGACTGTTTCACCTGTAACAATTGTTTAACATTAATATATAAATGTTATGCCGTGGAGCAGAGGAGACTATCCGCCGTCCTATAAAAACCTGTCGGTAAAGATCAGGAACAAGGCTGTGGAAATAGCCAATGCAATGTTGCATGAGGGCGCTGAAGAAGGAATTGCCATTGCTACCGGTGTAAAACGGGCAAAAGAATGGGCGGAGAAAGAAAAGAGCAGCAAATAAAAAGAGTGAAAGCCCGGCGGCTATTGTCGGGCGAAGAAGATCCTTCACTGCGTTCAGGATGAAATTACCAGAAAATATAACAGCGATGAGAAACCTCATCGCTGTTAATCTTCAATCACAAATATATAAATCGTAATTCTGAAATCTTAAATCAACAATCTTACCGGTTCTTCCAGTAATGATTTTAGCGTTTGCAGGAATGCAGCACCTGTTGCACCGTCAACCACACGATGGTC
>JAQNCM010000148.1 GCA_029237615.1 Mucilaginibacter sp. | reverse complement strand
TACATCACTTATTCTTCTTATTTTAATGATCGTAACCGCTCCACAGCCGGCACCTCAACAGATGCCTACGGTAATGTAACAAACTTCCAGGCTGGCACAAATGAAACAAATAATCTTAAAGATGTCGGCTTTAAGTCTGAATGGGAATGGCTTTTAAATGATAAAGTTAAATTGCATTATGGCGGGTTTGGCAATTACCAAAAAATAAATTACAATTATGTACAAAATGATACCAGTACACTAATAAGCCAGCATAATTCAGCCTTTTCGGGCGGGGGGTACGCCGAGCTGGAATACGATCCTTCCAATAAATTACATATACAACCCGGCATCCGCAGTACCTTTTATCAACCTACGGGCAAAATGTATTATGAGCCCCGCCTTTCTGCCAGTTACGTTATCAATGATAACTATACGCTAAAGGCAGCAACCGGCCAATTTTACCAGTTTGATAATGAGGTTACCCGCGAAGACATTTTAAACGGGAACCGCAATTTTTGGGTGTTATCCAATAATACCAATATTCCGGTGAGCGAATCAAAGCATTACATGGGAGGCATTAGTTATGAAAACAATCAGTTTTTAGTTGATATTGAAGGGTATTATAAAACACTGTCGGGCTTAACGCAATACACCATCAGAACAACCGGCTCTACTAACCCCAGAAGTACCACCGCTGGTACGGTTCAGCAGGACTTTTATACCGGAACAGGCTATGCTAAGGGCATAGAGATATTATTGCAAAAAAAGCTGGGTAGTTATACCGGCTGGTTAGGCTACACACTTGCCGATGCTGAGAATAAATTTCCTATTTATGGAAACACTTACTACCCGGCCGATCAGGATATCAGGCATGAATTTAAAGCCATTAATATGTACCATTATTACCGGTGGAATTTTTCGGCAGTGTTTATTTTTAGTACAGGACACCCTTATACAGCACCTCTTTCTACTTATACAGTTACTACTGCCGATGGCAATACCGTAACATCCTTTAACATAAGCGGTAAAAATACCCTGCGCCTGCCTGATTATCATCGTCTTGATTTGTCAGCTACTTATGATCTTCTCAAAATAAACGGAAATAAAGTGGGCAGCATAGGCCTGTCGCTATTTAATGTATATAATCATACTAACATCTGGTATCGCGAATATCAGCTTCAAAACAACGCGGCTATTGCCACTGACGTCAATTACCTGGGCTTTACCCCTAATATCACACTAAGTTTAAGATGGAAATAAAAGGAAACGCATTAAAATTAAAACTGATTTTATACTTTGCGGCAATAATACTTATGCCAGCGTGTAAAAAACAAAGCGTAGCAACCAATACTGATTTACCGGTAGTTTCGGGATACCTTATTCCCGGCCAATTGCTTATGGTAAAACTATATCAGCAAAAATCAATTACTGACACCGCAAAATACGGCCCACCTATAACAGGATTAAAGGTTTACATATCAGACGGCAGCAATAACGTCCAATTAACCGAATCGACAAAAGGCACTTATACTTATAATCAGCAAAGTTTTCTTGTAGCAGGTAAAACCTATACCTTGCAGTTTAACTATCTAACCTATGCCGTTTCTGCCAAAACCGTTATGCCTGATAAACCATTAAATTTTATTACCCAGTATGGAGGAGTAACTATTTCTACAACCACTACCGCCACTACTATTTTAGATAACCTCAGTTGGGATAACCCTAACTCATTAAATCATGTGTTGGTTTTTAACAATTTAGATGGCAGTTCGTTTCCACTTAATAATGTTGGTGGTAACAGGCCGGCAAATTTTGAAATAAATACAAACAATGCATCTTACTACAGTTTAACCGAATCATCTTTTCCTTATTACGGACATTATCAGATTGTATTGTTACGTGTGAACCAAGAGTATATTGACCTGATAAATAGCAATACCAGTAGCTCCACATCGCAAAACCTGTCTCAAACGCCAACTAATATAGTTAACGGATTTGGAGTTTTTACGGCAATGCAATCTGATACCCTGAGCTTTAATGTACTTTAATTAACAAATTTTGAATCGGAGCCTGATACCTTGTACAATATTTTTTACTTAATCGAAATTTATGATAAAAAGTAATTGATTTGATTTTACTTTTGAATATGCGCATACGATATTAATTTTATGCGAGCCTATACAAAGGCGGTAGTTGTACATGTAAATAACATTATTGAAGTAAATGATTAAATTTATGATATGGTTGAGCTAAGCATTGTACAATTCACACCTGGCTGGAACGTTAAACAACAGAACCTTCAGCACATAAAGGCATTACTCCGCAACATTAAAACTGATATTATTGTACTGCCGGAATTTTGTACAACAGGTTATTCATTTTTATCCAAAGAGGAAGCACTCAATGCAAGTGAGCCATCTCCTGGCGACACAACTCAATTCTTCAGTGCGCTGTCTGTAGAATTACAGGCGATGATTATTGCCGGATTTGCAGAAAAAGATGGTGACCTTACCTACAATTCGGCCTTGATCGCGTTACCTACCGGGCAGGTAAAAGTATACCGTAAAACACATCTTTTTTACAAAGAGAAGCTTTGTTTTGAACCGGGTAACTCTGGCTTTTTTGTGGTTGATCATCCAATAAAAGACTGCCGGGTGGGAATTATGGTATGTAATGACTGGCGGTATCCGGAAGCGGCAAGAAGCCTTGCTTTAATGGGCGCAGACATAATTGCCTGCCCTTCAAACCTGGTATCAACCTTATGGGGCGTGGCTACGCCGGCAAGAGCGCTTGAAAATAAGGTATACCTTGCTATCGCCAATAGATGCGGCACCGAAAAAAGATTTTTGGAAGATGGAACCGAACAGTCTTTAACCTTTAATGGAGGATCTGTAATTTATGACTTTAATGGCAGTCCGTTAATTTATGCAGGAAAAGACGAAGAAATTGTATTGAGTGTATCAATTGATCCCCTGTTAACCCGCGATAAATCATTTAACTCTTACAACGATCTGTTTCAAGACCGCCGACCTGATTTATATAAGCTCGGCTGTTTAAATAACGGTTAGTTTATAGTTAAGCTATTTCAATAACGTTTCCAGGTAAGAGCCATAACCACTTTTCAGGTACTTTGTTACCAAAAGCCTTAATTGTTGGTCATTGATAAATCCCCTGCGATAGGCAACTTCCTCAATACAGCCGATTTTTGTAGCTTGTCGTTTTTCGATTACCCTAACAAACTCAGAAGCATCGCTTAAGGAATCAAAAGTACCGGTATCCAGCCAGGCTGTTCCTCTATCCATAACGCCTACCTGCAGCAAGCCTCGTTCCAGATACGACTTATTTACATCAGTGATTTCGTATTCGCCACGTGGAGATGGTTCCAATTCCTTTGCTATTTTGATTACACTATTATCATAAAAATAAAGGCCCGGTACTGCAAAGTTTGACTTCGGCTGATCGGGTTTTTCTTCAATTGATAATGCCTTCAGCTCTTTATCAAATTCCACAACGCCATATCTTTCAGGATCAGCAACCGGATAGGCAAAAATTGCAGCGCCACTAACATCATTAAAACTACGAATCAGCTCACCAAAACCAGTGCCGTAAAATATATTATCGCCTAAAATAAGCGCAACTTTATCATTACCAATAAATTTCTCGCCTATTACAAATGCCTGCGCAAGTCCGTTCGGTTTTTCCTGTATGGTAAATTCAAAACGGCAGCCTAACTCTTTTCCATCACCAAGCAATCGTTTAAAACTTTCGCTATCTTCTGGAGTAGTAATAACTAAAATTTCTCTTATATCTGCCAGCATTAATACCGAAAGTGGGTAATATATCATTGGCTTATCATAAATGGGCATTAATTGCTTACTAATCGCCCTGGTTATGGGATAAAGCCGCGTTCCGGATCCCCCGGCCAAAATGATTCCCTTCATAAATTAAAGTTGTTTGAGCGTGTTTATGCAAGTTATTAAACTATCCCTCCAGTAAGGGATTGTTATATTAAACTCCTTTTTTATTTTACTTTTATCCATAACAGAATACGGTGGCCGTGTCGCTTTTGTAACATACTCTTCAGTTTTTACAGGAATTGTTTTTACACTGGTACCAGATATATCAAAAATAGCTTTTGCAAAATCGTACCAGGAAGTTACCCCTTCATTGCTATAATGATATGTGCCATAAGCAGTACTGCCACTGTTTACTATTTGCAGTATGCATGATGCCAGATCAATAGCGTAAGTAGGTGTGCCAACCTGGTCTGCAATAATTTTCAATTCATCCTTTTCGGCTCCGAGCCGTAGCATGGTTTTTACAAAATTATTGGCATATTCAGAATAAAGCCATCCGGTGCGGATGATAAAAAGCTTTTCGAGTATAGCCTGACCGATCTTTTCGCCATCCAATTTAGTTTGACCGTAAACACTTATTGGTTTTGTTTCATCATCTTCGTTCAATGGCGTTGGTTTATTCCCGCCAAAAACAAAGTCTGTTGAAATATGGATAAGCACCGAATCATTTTCAGCACAAAGCCTGCTTAAATTCTCAACCCCGGTTTTATTGATCTTCATCGCTAATTCCCGGTCATCTTCAGCTTTATCAACCGCTGTGTAAGCAGCACAATTTATACTGTAAACTGGCTTATAAGTTTCAAAAACCTTTTTTAAGGCATCAATATCCAGGATGTTAGCTTCGCTTTCGGAAGGGAAAAATATGGTTAAGTTATTTTCCTTTTCGGCAAGGTATTTAAAGCACTGTCCTAATTGTCCGGAAGCGCCAAAAACAACTATGTTACTCATTAAGTTATTAAATTAAATCCGGCATAAACATACACTGTTTTTAGAGTATTACTCGATTATTTTCTGCAATTAAATGAGTCAGAAAATCGCTGTAAGCCAATCTAATCCCCTCTTCTAGTTCAATTGTGTGTTTCCAGCCTTTACTATGAAGCTTGGTAACGTCCATTAATTTGCGCGGTGTGCCATCAGGCTTTGAGGCATCAAAATCAATTTGTCCCTGGTATCCGATAATATCTTTTATGAGTAAAGCCAGGTCCTTTATTGATATATCCTCACCCGTACCGATATTAACCAATCCTTCTTCATCATAATTCTGCATTAAATAGTAGCAGGCTTCGGCAAGGTCATCTGCAAACAAAAATTCTCGTTTTGGCGAACCGGTACCCCAAATAGTTACAGTGGGTACGTTTTGTTCTTTTGCTTCATGAAAACGACGTATCAGCGCCGGCAGTACGTGTGAATTTTGAGGATGGTAATTATCGTTGTAACCATAAAGATTAGTTGGCATCACAGAGATAAAATTACATCCATACTGCGAACGATAGGCATCGCACATTTTAATACCCGCAATTTTGGCTATAGCATAGGGCTCGTTGGTTGGCTCAAGCAAACCTGTTAAAAGATATTCTTCTTTTAACGGCTGAGGGGCTAATTTAGGATATATGCAGCTTGATCCTAAAAACATTAATTTTTTTACGCCATTGAGGTAAGAATTATGAATGATGTTGTTTTGTATCTGTAAATTATCGTACAAAAACTCCGCCCTATAGGTATTGTTAGCTACGATGCCGCCAACTTTGGCTGCAGCCAAAAATACGTAATCGGGCTTTTCAGCAGCAAAAAAATCGGATACCTGTTGTTGGTCACGCAAATCAAGGGTATCTGATGTACGTGTAATAAAATTGATATATCCTTCTTTCTCCAGTTTCCGGTGGATAGCGGAGCCAACCATACCCCGGTGACCGGCGATATATATTTTTGCTTCTTTTTCCATAGATATACTATTCAAACTGATTTTTAATAACGTAGCCTGAATCTTTTAACAGTTTTTCCCTTCTGAATAAATCAACATCAGCAGCTACCATTTCTTTTACCAAACCCTGCAGATCATATTTCGGCTCCCAGCCAAGTTTTGTTTTTGATTTGGTAGGATCACCAATTAAAAGTTCAACTTCTGTAGGCCGGAAATATTTCCCGTCCACCGCAACAACCTCTTTTCCGGTCTCTACCTGAAAATCCGGATCGCTGCAGCTCACCACATAGCCCTTTTCATTTACACCTTCGCCCTTAAACTCAACGGTTATGCCAACCTCTTTAAAAGCCATCCTTACAAACTCACGCACACGAGTGGTTACACCTGTTGCAATTACATAATCTTCGGGCGTTTCCTGCTGTAAAATCAGGTACATAGCTTCTACATAATCCTTGGCATGACCCCAGTCTCTTTGTGCATCCAGATTCCCTAAAAATAGTTTATCCTGCAGCCCCATCGCTATTTTAGCAGTAGCACGGGTTATTTTCCGCGTCACAAATGTTTCTCCCCGTAATGGGCTTTCATGGTTAAATAAAATCCCGTTACAAGCGTAAATTCCATAAGCCTCCCGGTAATTAACTGTTATCCAGTAGGCATATAATTTTGCAACGGCATAGGGTGACCGTGGATAAAAAGGCGTTGTTTCTGATTGCGGCACGGCCTGAACCAATCCATATAACTCAGAGGTTGATGCCTGGTATATTTTAGTTTTTTTAGCAAGTCCCAATAACCTCACTGCTTCTAAAATCCGTAAGGTGCCGATGCCATCCGCATTGGCAGTATATTCCGGTGTATCAAAACTCACCATCACATGCGACATGGCTCCAAGATTATAAATCTCATCCGGCTGTACCTGCTGAATAATGCGGATCAGGTTAGTACTGTCGCTTAAATCGCCGTAATGCAAAATAAGGTTTACATTTTTATCGTGCGGATCCTGGTAAAGATGATCTATTCTGTCTGTATTAAATAATGAACTTCTTCTTTTAATGCCATGCACCTCATAGCCTTTTGAAAGTAATAATTCAGTAAGATAAGCGCCGTCCTGGCCGGTGATTCCTGTTAGTAAAGCTATTTTTTTCACAAGTTATATATATGTAATGATTAAGTCAGGTATTTAACAAGGTATTTAAACCTTTGTTTTTTTAAATTAAGCTTGCCCCATTGTTCCACCAAAATTCATTGGAAAACCAGATGGATCCTGTTGAATTTTAATACGTCCATTGATACTTTCAAACTTTTCAAGATTATCTTCCAAAGCGGTCAACAATCGTTTTGCATGTTCAGGGGTTAAAATTATTCTTGATTTTACCTTTGCCTTTGGAACACCAGGCATAACACGAATAAAATCAAGCACAAATTCTGAGCTTGAATGAGTAATAATTGCCAGGTTTGAATAAATACCCTCGGAAATTTCTTCAGAAAGCTCAATATTCAGTTGATTTTCATTTTGTTCTTCCATGACGCTAAAATAATAAAGGTATCTCACTTACACGAAGTCTTTGCAAAATAATTAGGCCTGGCACCCATAAGAATCTATATCATCCCTCAACAATAATCTTTAAAAACTGCTTCGGTATCGAATATAACTTTTTTACGTCACATTGTAAACCCACGCACTTTGCAATAAATTTAATTGCAGAAGCCAATCCTGCATAACATAAACCAACAATGCAATTAGATTTAATTAATTAAATTACTTAAAATGCAACATAAATCCCTTTAATGAAAATAAACTTTATAAAATGAAAATTAATTATCTTTAATCAATAAAATACCTAAAAGTCTATAAGATTAAATTATATTTGATCTATGCTTGCAAAAATTAAATTTTGTGCTAAGGTCATTCTAAAATTAGGATTTGGCGATGGTGTATTATTTCTTATCCGCAATCAGCTAAACTCCAAAACTGTTAAACTTTCAAATATTACGCATCCTATTTTTCTTAGGCCTGGCACTACAGACGTGAATGTCTTTTTGCAGATATTTCGTGATAAAGAGTATCATATTGATCTGGGATTTGAACCTGAAATTATTATAGACGGAGGAGCCAATGTTGGTTTGGCCAGCATATATTTTAAAAATAAATATCCAAATGCAAAAATCATTGCAATTGAACCGGATTCGGAAAATGTGGAAGCATTAAAAGCTAATGTCGCCAAATACGACCATATATATATTAAACAAGCAGGTATATGGTCGAGTAAAACAAAATCTAAGATTTCTAATAAATATGGATTAGGCAAATGGGCAATGGTTATTGAAGAGTGCGACAGCGAGGACAAAGAAAACGCGCTGCCGACAATAAATACTGTAACTATAGATGAACTCATGGAGGAATATGGTCTATCGCATATCGACTTGCTTAAATTGGACATTGAGACAGCTGAAAAAGAGGTGTTTAGTGGCAATTATATGAGCTGGCTGCCTAAAACAAGAGTTGTAATTGTTGAACTTCATGATTGGATGGCGCCAGGCTGCTCAAAGCCTTTTTTCTCTGCAATAAATGAAGCTTTTAACAATTACAGCTTTTCTCAGATCGGTGAAAATACAGTGATAGTAAATAATGACTTTCTCACTACCATCAAACAGTTGGTATAATTTATGATGGTATTAACTGCACCGACCTTGTGTTTTTCAGGCAAGGTATAGACTTTCTCATAGTCGTATCCCGACGTATGTGTGAATACTTTCCGGACCTTATTTAAGCTGACTTTATGCTACGCCAATGTGCAAAAAAAAGAGGCTGATCAGATTTATGACAGCCTCTTTTAGTTAATTGGAATTATAAAATTATGCTTCTACCTCTTCAGCTTTTGAAGCCATAAGGCGGTCAAATTCTTCCTGTGAACCTACACGGATATTTTCGTATTCGCGTAAACCGGTTCCTGAAGGAATAAGGTGACCTACAATCACATTTTCTTTTAGTCCGAGCATTAGATCTTTTTTACCTGCAATTGCTGCTTCGTTCAGAACCTTTGTAGTTTCCTGGAAGGATGCGGCTGAGATAAATGATTTAGTACCTAATGATGCCCTGGTAATACCTTGCAGTATCGGACTTGATGTTGCGGCAATAGCATCCCTTACTTCAACTAATTTTAAATCTTTACGTTTTAAAATCGAGTTTTCGTCTCTCAGCCTTCTTACTGAAACAATCTGGCCTGACTTTAAGGTGGCAGAATCTCCCGGATCGGTAACTACCTTCTTGTCAAAGATGTCATCATTCTCGAGCATAAAGTCCCAGCTATCCACAGCTTCCCTTTCAAGGAAACGAGTATCACCGGCGTCTTCGATCGCTACTTTTTGCATCATCTGGTGTACAATGACTTCAAAGTGTTTATCATTGATTTTCACACCCTGCAAACGGTAAACTTCCTGTATACCATTTACCAGGTATTCCTGAACTGCAGCAGGGCCCTTAATGGCCAAGATATCAGCAGGAGATATGGAACCATCAGACAAAGGCATACCAGCCTTCACAAAGTCATTATCCTGTACAAGGATGTGTTTTGACAATGGAACAAGATACTTTTTAACCTGTCCGTCTTTTGATTCAATGGTAATCTCGCGGTTACCGCGTTTTACACCACCTAAAGTCACCACACCATCAATTTCAGTTACAACTGCCGGGTTTGATGGGTTACGTGCTTCAAATAACTCGGTTACACGTGGTAAACCACCTGTAATATCGCGGGTTTTTCCGGTTGAACGCGGTATCTTAGCAATAACTTGTCCTGTTTGTAATTTTTCCCCTTCATCAACAGCGATGTGGGCGCCAACCGGGATGTTATAACCTTTTATTACGTTACCGGCTTTATCAGCAACCTGTATAACCGGGTTTTTAGTTTTATCTCTTGTATCGATAATAACTTTTTCGCGGTGACCTGTTTGTTCGTCTGATTCTTCACGGAAAGTTATACCTTCCAAAACAGCTTCAAACTTGGCAACACCAGCAAATTCAGAAATAATTACCGCATTGTACGGATCCCATGAGCAAATACGGTCGCCTTTATTGATCTTGCTGCCATCTTTCACATACAGGTATGCGCCGTATGGAATATTGTTGGTAACAATCACTTTATTAGTTCCCTGCTCAACGATGCGGAACTCACCTGAACGGCCTAATACTACTTCTACTAAACCGTCTTCGGTTTTGTATTCAACAGTACGAACATTTTCAAACTCAATAATACCTTCAAAACGGGCATTGATCTGTGACTCTGCCGCAATGTTTGATGCGGTACCACCCACGTGGAATGTACGCAATGTTAACTGTGTTCCAGGCTC
This sequence comes from Mucilaginibacter sp., assembly GCA_029237615.1. GTDB lineage: Bacteria > Bacteroidota > Bacteroidia > Sphingobacteriales > Sphingobacteriaceae > Mucilaginibacter. The sequence continues at coordinate 4,778 of JAQNCM010000148.1, read as the reverse complement.
ACCGATAGACTGTGCTGCAATTACACCCACAGCCTCACCTTTTTGCACGCGTTTACCGCTGGCAAGGTTACGTCCGTAGCATAATGCGCATACTCCCCTCTTGCTTTCGCAGGTTAATACCGAACGTATTTCGATACCTTCCAAAGGAGAGTTTTCGATGTTTTTAGCAATCTCTTCTGTAATATCGTGACCAGCAGATACCAATAATTCATTAGTAATAGGATCAAGCACGTCATGTAATGACGTACGACCTAAAATACGGTCGTATAATGGCTCAACAATATCCTCGTTATCTTTAAGAGCAGTGGTATAAATACCTCTTAAGGTACCGCAATCCACCGTTCCAACAATCATATCCTGCGCCACATCATGTAAACGACGGGTTAAGTAACCGGCATCCGCTGTTTTCAACGCCGTATCGGCCAAACCTTTACGTGCACCGTGGGTAGAAATGAAGTACTCCAATACTGACAAACCTTCTTTAAAGTTTGAAAGGATAGGGTTTTCAATAATTTCACCACCGGAACCTGATTTTTGCGGCTTAGCCATCAAACCACGCATTCCTGCTAACTGGCGGATCTGCTCTTTTGAACCACGTGCTCCTGAATCCAGCATCATATATACTGAATTAAAGCCCTGGTTATCGGTAGACAGGATTTCCATTACATTCGCGGTTAAGCGGTTGTTGATACGGGTCCAGATATCGATAATCTGGTTATAACGCTCGTTATTGGTAATGAAACCCATGTTATAGTTACCCATTACATCTTCAACTTGTTTAGAAGCTTGTTCTATAAGGGTAATTTTTTCAGCAGGGATATTAATGTCTTTCAGGTTAAATGATAAACCACCCTGGAATGCCATTCTGAAACCTAATTCCTTAATATCATCAAGGAACTGGGCTGCACGTGCCATACCGGTGATTTTTACAACCTCGCCAATAATATCACGTAATGACTTTTTAGTAAGCAGCTCATTTATATAACCTACTTCAATCGGAACATGCTGATTAAATAATATACGACCAACAGTTGTATCAATAATTTTATTTACGATGCCGCCGTCTCTTTCCTTAATAAATACTTTAACCTTTATAAAAGCATGCAAGTCAATCTTCCGCTCGTTATAAGCGATAATAACTTCCTCCGGAGAATAGAAGGTTAAACCTTCGCCTTTAACAACACGTCCTGCATCAGTTTTACGGCCTTTGGTTATATAATACAAACCAAGCACCATGTCCTGAGATGGAACTGTAATAGGAGTTCCGTTGGCAGGGTTAAGGATGTTATGTGAAGCAAGCATTAAAACCTGGGCTTCCAAAATAGCAGCGTTACCAAGCGGTACGTGAACAGCCATCTGGTCACCGTCAAAATCCGCGTTAAATGCCGTACAGGTTAACGGGTGCAGCTGGATAGCCTTACCTTCAACCAGTTTTGGCCGGAAAGCCTGTATACCTAAACGGTGCAATGTTGGTGCACGGTTTAATAATACCGGGTGACCTTTTAATACGTTTTCCAATATATCCCAAACTAAAGGGTCTTTACGGTCAACAATCTTTTTAGCAGATTTTACTGTTTTAACCACACCACGCTCAATCATTTTGCGGATGATAAACGGTTTAAACAGTTCGGCGGCCATATCTTTTGGTAAACCGCATTCGTGTAATTTAAGGTTAGGACCTACAACAATTACCGAACGGGCTGAATAATCAACACGTTTACCTAGTAAGTTTTGACGGAAACGGCCTTGTTTACCTTTCAAAATATCTGAAAGCGATTTCAAAGCACGGTTACCTTCGGTTTTTACCGCGTTTACTTTACGTGAGTTATCGAATAAAGAGTCAACAGCTTCCTGCAACATACGTTTTTCGTTACGTAAAATTACTTCGGGAGCTTTGATTTCGATCAAACGTTTTAAACGGTTGATACGGATAATTACACGACGGTATAAATCGTACAAATCCGAAGTAGCGAAACGGCCACCTTCCAATGGCACCAGCGGACGTAACTCAGGCGGGATAACCGGAACGATCTTAACGATCATCCACTCAGGGTTATTTTCAATCCTTGTTTTTGCATCGCGGAATGCCTCAACAACCTGTAAGCGTTTTAAAGCTTCGTTTTTACGTTGTTGTGAAGTTTCGTTAGCTGCCTGGTGACGCAGGTTATAAGACAAGCTATCGAGGTCAAGGCGTTTTAACAACTCCTCTAAAGCCTCGGCACCCATTTTAGCTACAAATTTTTGGGGATCCTTATCGTCCAGGTATTGATTTTCTTTTGGAAGTGTATCTAATACATCCAGGTATTCTTCTTCTGTAAGGAAATCCATTTTCTGAATACCGTCAGTTTCTTTGATACCGGGCTGTATAACTACATATCTTTCATAATAAATGATCAGATCTAGTCTTTTTGTGGGTAAGCCCAGTAAGTAACCGATTTTGTTTGGTAACGAACGGAAATACCAGATATGGGCAACAGGAACAACAAGATTGATGTGTCCCATACGTTCACGACGTACCTTTTTCTCGGTTACTTCAACACCGCAACGGTCGCAAACTATACCTTTATAACGGATACGTTTGTATTTACCGCAATGGCACTCATAATCTTTAACCGGACCAAAAATACGTTCGCAGAATAAACCATCACGTTCGGGCTTATAAGTCCTGTAGTTAATAGTTTCCGGTTTTAAAACTTCACCGCTTGAACGCTCCAGTATAGATTCGGGAGAAGCTAAACTGATGGTAATAGTGGTGAAATTGCTTTTGATTTTATTATCCTTTTTGTAAGACATAGTCTCCTTTGTTTTAATGTTGTAAGTTGCAGGTTGTAAGTTGTAAGCTGTTTTACATACAACTTACAACTCATAACTTACAACTATTATTCTAACGTAATATCTAAACCTAAACCTCTTAATTCATGAACCAATACGTTGAATGATTCAGGAACTGATGGTGTTGGCAGGTTTTCGCCTTTAACAATGGCTTCGTATGTTTTGGCACGGCCAATCACATCATCCGATTTAACAGTTAAAATTTCCTGCAGGATGTTTGATGCACCGAATGCTTCCAATGCCCAAACCTCCATCTCACCAAAACGCTGACCACCAAATTGGGCTTTACCACCCAACGGCTGTTGTGTAATTAATGAGTATGGCCCTATTGAACGTGCATGCATCTTATCATCAACCATGTGGCCCAGTTTAAGCATGTAGATAATACCTACAGTTGTTTGCTGGTCAAAACGGTCGCCTGTTAAACCATTGTATAAATAGGTACGGCCTGACTCGGGTAAATTTGCTTTCTTAACCCACTCTTCCACTTCATCATGGCTTGCACCATCAAAAATTGGCGTTGCGAATTTAATGCCTAACTCTTTACCTGCCCAGCCTAATACAGTTTCATATATCTGGCCCAGGTTCATACGTGAAGGTACACCCAGCGGGTTCAACACAATATCAACCGGCGTTCCGTCTTCAAGGAAAGGCATATCTTCGTCACGTACAATACGTGCAACAATACCTTTGTTACCATGGCGTCCGGCCATTTTATCACCCACTTTAAGCTTACGCTTTTTAGCGATGTAAACTTTAGCCATTTGCACAATGCCTGAAGGCAGCTCATCACCCACACTGATAGCAAACTTATCACGACGGTAAGCACCTAATTCTTCATTCACTTTAATGTTATAGTTATGAAGCAAGGTTTTTATCTGATCGTTCTTGTCATCATCAGTTGTCCACTTGGTTGGGTTGATATTTTCATAGCTAAGCTCAACCAATATTTTTTGAGTGAATTTAACACCTTTAGGAACATGCAATTCTTTGTAAACGTTGTAAACACCTTGTGATGTTTTGCCGTTCACTATTTCGAACAGTTTTTCGATCAGCGTATTTTTCAGATCTTTTACTGCTTTGTCATGTTTGGTATCCAGTTTTTCCAACTGTGCCTTTTCTTCAGCTTTCGAAGTTTTTTTGGCACGTGAGAACAACTTGGTATCAATAACCACACCTGCAATTGATGGCGGAGTTTTCAATGATGCATCTTTAACATCACCGGCTTTATCACCAAATATAGCACGCAACAGTTTTTCTTCCGGTGAAGGATCAGACTCACCTTTTGGAGTGATCTTACCTATCAGGATATCGCCTTCTTTAACCTCGGCACCTACACGGATAATTCCGTCTTCGTCCAAATCTTTGGTAGCTTCTTCTGATACGTTAGGAATATCCGGTGTCAATTCTTCTTCACCACGCTTGGTATCCCGTACTTCCAGTTCAAACTCTTCAACGTGAAGAGAAGTGAAAATATCCTGTGATACTACACGCTCAGATATTACAATCGCATCCTCAAAGTTATAACCCTGCCAAGGCATGAACGCCACTTTAAGGTTACGGCCTAAGGCCAGTTCACCATTTTGGGTTGCATATCCTTCGCAAAGCACCTGTCCTTTTTCAACACGCTGGCCTTTTTTAACAATTGGCTTAAGGTTGATGGTGGTACTCTGGTTAGTTTTCTTAAACTTGGTTAAACGATAGCTCTTTGTATCATCTTCAAATGATATCAGGCGATCCAATTCGGTGCGGTCATAACGGATCCGGATTTCGTTGGCATCTACATATTCAACTACACCATCGCCTTCGGCGTTGATAAGTGTACGTGAATCTTTAGCCACGCGGCCTTCCAAACCTGTACCAACAATAGGCGCTTCAGGGCGCAATAAAGGCACTGCCTGGCGCTGCATGTTTGATCCCATCAATGCACGGTTAGCATCATCATG
>JAQNCM010000105.1 GCA_029237615.1 Mucilaginibacter sp. | reverse complement strand
GGATAACGCAATTGTAAACTACGCAAAAGGTGCCGCTACCTTAAAAGGAGCGCCCCACATCAATACTGAATCTTTGCGGGCAAAGGGACTGACAGATGACGAGCTGGAAAAACTTGATAAGGGCCTGATCGCCGCTTTTGAGATCAGCTTTGCTTTCAACATTTGGTCATTAGGTGAAGATTGCCTGAAACGACTTGGCTTTACCGCCGAACAATACAACGCACCGGATTTTAATGTATTACGCGGATTAGGCTTTAGCCGCAAACAAATAGCCGAAGCAAACGAATACATCTGCGGCACCATGACCATTGAAGGTGCTCCCTATCTTAAAAAAGAACATTACCCGATATTTGACTGCGCTAACAAATGCGGCGCCAGGGGCGAGCGGTATATTCACTCACATGGCCATATCAAAATGATGGCTGCAGCACAGCCTTTCTTGTCGGGTGCAATTTCAAAAACGATCAACCTCCCCAATGAGGCTAATGTTGATGAGATAAAAGATTGTTATAAACTATCATGGATGCTCGGTTTAAAAGCTAATGCTCTTTACCGCGATGGTTGTAAGCTTTCGCAGCCGCTTTCCACAAAATCAGATGTCAAAGAGGACAAAGAAGAGGTGCCAACTGATGAAAAGCTCGAAACTGTTGAGGAAGTATTAGGCAAAGCCGCTAATCTGAAGTTAAGCGACCTTACGCCTGAACAGGTGATAGAAGCGGCGATGGCGGTAATGGAGCGGTCAAAGGATACCGCCTTTATGCGCCAGCTCTCGCGGGTAGTGCAAAAGAAGAGCCTGCCCTTTAAACGCCGCGGCTATACCCAAAAAGCAATTATCGACGGGCAAACAGTGTATGTACGTACTGGTGAATATGAAGACGGCACATTAGGCGAAATATTTGTGGACATGCACAAGGAAGGGGCAACCTTCCGCTCGCTGATGAATTGTTTTGCTATTGCAGTTTCGGTTGGTTTACAATACGGCGTTCCGCTGGAGGAATATGTAGAGAAATTTACATTCACCCGGTTTGAGCCTGCCGGAATGGTAGTTGGGCACGACAATATAAAAAGCGCTACCAGTATCATTGATTACATTTTCAGGATGCTGGGTTACGAGTACCAGAATCGTACGGACCTGGTACATGTAATTACCGAACAAAAAGGCATTACCGGGAACCCCCAGATGGAAGATACCGATTTTAACACTGATGAAACTAACGTTTACGAACCGGTTAAGTCAGCAGCGGCAGAGAACAGTGGCAATAAAAAATTCACGGTCGACCTGAGCATGGGCGTACAAAGCGATGCTCCGGCATGCAATACCTGCGGCCACACTACTATAAGGTCGGGTACCTGTTATAAGTGTTTAAACTGCGGCAATTCAATGGGATGCAGTTAAGAAGAGATGAATGCTTAAAGCAGAAAGCCCAAAGTGATAAAAAGCTTTAATTTTTTCACTTGAGCTCAGATATATCAGGTATAATAATATAAGCTGGAAGGCGATTTTGAAGAACGGATTAGGACAAAGCTTTATGCTTTAGTCTTTTAGCTTTAACCTCCAAATATGCGTTTTGTATCAGTTTTATAGTTTAATTTTTAGTTAGCCCCGGAGTAGTTACCCGGGGCTTTTTTATGTCTTTGATCGGGCTCAACTATTAAACAGATCCAATGCTTTCTCAATCCGTTGAATCGTTTTCTCTTTGCCAAGTAACTCCGCAATATCAAATACATGGGGACCAAATTTGCCGCCAACCAGCATAATGCGGAAGGGAAGCAGCAGTTCGCCTACTTTAATGGCCTTTTCTTCGGCAAGGGCTTTAAATGTTGTTTCAAGTTTGGCAGCATCCCAGGTTTCTGCCCCACTCACCCTATCAATCAATAAATTAAAAAACTCAGTTTTTGCATCCGTCCATTTTGATTTTACCGAATTGACGTCATACTCCTTAGGCTGCTCAAAAAAGTAAGCCGCCTGCTGGTAAAAATCAGGCAATAAAACACAGCGGTCTTTTACCTTGTCTATAACTTTTACCAGGTAAGCGTCATCAGTTACAATAACGCCTTTATCTGTCAGTACTTTACTGACTTCCGACTTCAGGCTTCCGGCTTCAGATTTCTTTATCCATTCGGCATTGAACCATTTGGCTTTTTCAAAATCAAACTTTGCCCCAGCTTTGCTAACACGCTCCAACGAGAACTTATCGACCAATTCATCAAGGGTAAATATCTCCTGGTCGGTGCCGTCATTCCAGCCTAAGGTGGCCAGCAGGTTTAAAAATGCCTCCGGCAAAAAACCAAGCTCGCGGAAACCGGGTGTAAGCTCACCGGTTTTGGCATCAAACCAATTCATAGCATAAACCGGGAAACCCAGGCGGGCGCCATCACGTTTGCTTAACTTGCCATGACCATCAGGTTTCAGTATCAGGGGCAAATGCGCCCACTGCGGCATATTCGCTTTCCAACCTAAATAATCCCATAATAACAAATGTACCGGTGCTGATGGTAACCATTCCTCACCCCTGAAGGCATGCGAAATTTTCATAAGGTAATCATCAACTACTACCGCTAAATGATAAGTTGGCATACCGTCGGCTTTTAACAAAACCTTATCATCAACCTGGTTGGTTTCAAAGCTTACATGTCCGCGTATCATATCATTAAAGCTCACTCTTTCATCTGCCGGCATTTTAATACGGATAACATGCGGTGTTTGGGCATCCAGTAACTGATCAACCTCATGTTCGGTTAATGACAGCGAATTGCGCAGCCCTTTGCGGTAAACCTGACCGTATTGAAAGTTAGGAATTTCCTTACGGTTTTGTTCCAGTTCTTCGGGCGTATCAAAGGCGTAATAAGCATGGCCCTGCATCACCAGTCTTTCTGCATATTCCCGGTAAATAGATTTGCGCTCGCTCTGACGATAGGGGGCGAAACGGCCGCCAACAACCGGGCTTTCATCAGGTACTAAACCACACCACTGCAGGCAATCTAAAATATAAGATTCAGCACCTTCAACATAACGATTTTGGTCGGTATCTTCAATCCGTAAAATAAAATCGCCTTTATGTTTTTTGGCGAAAAGATAATTGAACAATACCGTACGTACTCCTCCCAGGTGCAAACCACCTGTTGGACTTGGCGCAAACCGTACTCTAACTTTTTTATCAGACATAGCGGTCAAAGATAGGGTTTAGTCGGGAAGTCCGAAAGTCAGTAAAGACTGGAAGACGAGGCTTATTTTTTGCCTTGTGACATTACCTAACTATCGTCCCAAAAAACCGGTCTTCAATCTAATCCCCCTTTTTCCAACGGGCAAAAAACGGTATTGAGCGTGATAAAAACCCCCTATTTCGTAGCTAAATGGCCTTTAGGGTGTGATAAAAAAATCCGTTTTTCAGGCTAAATACGGTTAGGGTGTGATAAAAATCGCCATTATAAAGGCTAAAAGCATTTAGGGTGTTATAAAAATTGATGGTGTTTTTAATTAAGATGTTGATTATCAATAAAATATATAAAAACATTAATTCTGGTCAGTTTTTAAGGTTCAGGATATATAGCATTTAAAATCTTATAAAACTTTGAAGCGTTATAAATATACCTAATTAAAAGCAATTAAATGGTGACAGTGTTTTTCAGGACGAGACAACGTGAAAATTTCAATGGACCGAATCAAAATGTAATGACTTTCAGTTTGCAAATAATCGCTTAACATACGTCAAGATCATTTCTTACCCTAAATCAAATACAAATAATTTATTTGGTATCAATTTTGTCATGTCAATAACGACAATAGACTAAATTTTAGCAAAAATGAAAAATGTATTCATGGCCGCGGCCATTGTTATAATCATGGTCGTCGCCACTGCTTTTCAAGGTAAAGCACAAACCAAACAGGAAATCGCAAACATGCGGAAAGAACTAAAACGCCTTACTGATGCCGATAAACTGATACAACAGCGCCTGATTAAATTTGATACACTGGACTTCATTGTATTCAGCAGACAGCAATTGGTGCGCTTCCATGAAACCCATGGAAAAAACATCAGGGTTTACTGGCCTGATGGTCATATGACTGTTGGACTGGCCAGACACATCGAAGATATGAAAGCATTGTTCGTGTATGCTCCGGATACTCATATAGCAGTACATCCAATCCGGTTCGGCTCAGGCAACTTCACTGCAGTAACGGGTCAATTTGAAGGTACTTTTACCAAGCCAATGCCGATCGGCAACGGTAAATTTATACAACCAACAGGTAAGAAATTTAATATTCCTATGGCTACCATCGGTATCTGGAAAGACGGTATTATGATAGAAGAACACCTGTTCTGGGACAATAAAACCTACTTAGATCAAATCGGCTTAGGCAAATAATTTTCATTGCTATTATAAGGCAGGTATACCGGTCCGGTGTACCTGTTTTTTTTATGAAACTATAGGGCCAAAGGCTCACCTGCAAAGCCAGACGCCTTATATTACTTACTACGAATATGAGATGGGCCATACAAGCAAAAGAAATAGCCGACCTACAGGACTGGTTGTGTGCGTCACTGCTAAAGAAATGGCAATAATCGCTAAATTAGCTGAATTAATTAGCGGCTATGATATCAACACTGTTTTTTGCCAATTTTAACAAATATGCAAGGATTACCGAAGAAGATTTCAAGCTGATTGAAAAAGTCATCTCTAAGCGGTTTGTGAAGAAAAGAAAGCCTTTATTGATGGAAGGCGATACCAGCCGCTACGTATATTTTGTAGAAAAAGGAGCACTTCGTTCTTATACCATAGATAAAGAAGGCACTGAACATGTAGTACAGTTGGCCATAGAAGGGTACTGGATTGCTGACTTATACAGTTTTGTAACCCAATCACCAGGCAGCTTCAATATAGAAGCTATTGAGGATAGCGAAGTTTTATTGCTATCCCACCATGAACTGGAGCAACTCTGTCAACAGATACCGCAGCTCGAAAGATTTTTCCGCTATCTTTATCAACAAGCCTACGTCAATCTTCAGCTTCGATACAACTCCGCGCAAAGCAACAGCGCAGAAGATCGTTATTTGTCGCTGATTAATGAGCACCCTGAAATCGTTGCCCGTATTCCATTGATCTATATTGCATCATATTTGGGTATCACACCGGAAAGTTTGAGCCGTATCAGGAAACAACTTTTTAATTGAATATACACTTTAGCCATACTCAGGTGA
>JAQNCM010000635.1 GCA_029237615.1 Mucilaginibacter sp. | reverse complement strand
GAGGATTGATAGCGTTTGATAGGACAAAGTACGCTCGACCACCCAAGAGCCTATCCATCTCAGGCTGAAGAGCGGAAAGAACCTCAGCGGTGCCATCAGGGGAGTTCCCCTCAACAATCGACAAGGCGCAGTGCTCGGGACCGAGATAGCGTATTGCCGCGACGATACTGCCGAGTAATCGGGGCAGAAGTGGAAGACATTCTTTGAGGTTGAGTGCGAAGAAGTACTGGACCTGAGACCCGACAGGCCCTGTTGGCTTCAGGTAGTCGTACCGTGAGGTATCTGGTTGTGGGCAATTGAGCCTGGGTAGACTTGTGTCGTCTGGGTCAAGTATAGATTTGACATGTTGATCAGTGGTTATCTTGGAAAGAATGCCCTGTGTTGCAGGGCTGGCAGAGTCTTCCTGGGCCGGTATTGCTATCTCATGGTCTTGCGGCGGGGCCGTCTCTCGGGGCATGCGTGTAACCCCTTGCCGAAAGAGATAGAATGTGATCCCGACGATGAGAAGACAGGATAGTTGCCAGATGGTGCGGAACTTCCGCAAATTTGTCATGACGCGTAGTGCGCGCAAAGAGTCGTGAGGTTTCGCGAGTTTGAAAGGAAAGAGAAGATTGAAACGTGCCACGCTTTGTGAACTGAAGTCTCCATTTGCCGCCGGGCTACGGGGGCGAAGCCGTGAGTGGCCGGCAAAATAGGTGGACAGGGGTCGGCGCTTAGGACTGGGTCGCATTCAATCTGCCCCTTCTGCAGACATGGAACCAACATCCAGAACTGAAACAGACAGACGCCAGCGACGGCCATGACGAACAGTCTGTCGCGATATATAGAGGAACGTGCATTGCCACCGCCATCCAACATGTTCGAACGCTCGCCAACTCTCGCTCCCCATCTTGCGCACTTTTTTACCGCATTTCCAAAGACATGAACCACTTCCAAAGGATGCTGCGAATGACAACGCTGTCACCCTGGCCTTGGTTTGTTCAAGGGATGGTGCAGCTTAAGAGCAGACCTATCATCACGACTCAAGATCCTCTGTCTCAACGAGATGCTATTCCAGCGACCATGTTCACCTGTGGCTATCGCGACGGAGACCCTGCGCAAGGTTGGCCTGCACCATCTGGCTATGATTGTCGCGTGGACACGGCGCACGGTATCTGGGGATTCTGTCCAACTACAGTTATCGAAGCAACGGATTGCGGCCTCGGAGGGTATTGCTTCGACACAAACACATGTACTTCCGGCTGTGGTAGCCTGAGCAATAATCCTGTCATCACGACATGGACCTGGTATGGCATTCCCGTCTTCGATGGCAACGTGAGCTTGATGTTGATGGCAACTAGTACACCTTCGGATCCACAGTCACGATACTGCTCAATGGCATTCCTGACCTTTGGTGTCGACCAGACATATGAGTATTTCCACTGTGGTCCGGAGGCGAGCACGGCACACCTGCTGGCCTTCCCTACAGCAGGGCTCACCATCTCGAAGTCTACCATTACCTCTTCGACGAGTTCTCCGAGCCCAGGAACGGCGGTGGGATCTCCACCTACGCCAACGTCGACACCACCGTCGACATCACCAAATGTGCAACCTTCGACATCACCGACGGGGCAACCTATCTCCTCAAATACAACCTCCACGACCACCCCTCCAACGGCATCCAATGCCAATCAGAACAGTGTCTCTAATAGTAAGAACAACACTGGGGCAATCATTGGAGGAGTGATAGGCGGTCTGGCGCTGATTTGTGGATTCGGAGGCATCGTGGTCTATCTTCTGGTGAGAGCTCGCTTGGCTAGAGCAGGTTCCCCCAGCAGACATCAGCTCCAGGACAGCGGACTCCGCCATTACACCGTAAGACATATCATGGAGGCTGGGGTCCGAGTGAACTGTCTTCACATGAATATCATGTTCGATCCCCTGTGGAGCTCCCTGGCGATACTAGTAGCTTCCGATAGCAAAACATTGTCTCACAGAGTTCTACTGCCCAATAAAGGGTTGTTTACACACACCGTATATTTTAAGCATTGGACAGTGTATTGCTCCTATTGCTCGAGGGTTCATACGAGAAATCCTCGACCCATAATGATAATGTTCTTTTGGAGGACTTGAGCCTAGCATAGACTGCCCGGATTTCCAACCCAGCCAGCTCTCGGAAGTTTAACGAGGAACATTAGGAAGTTAAGGCGGAACATTGCATCTGGGGGTTTCTCATTGCTCCCAGGCTAAATTATCGCATAATCAAGAGAGTCGAAAGACATACCTAAGAACAATACTCGCCGCCGCATCTTATCACATTGTAGAGATGGCTTTCAGCGCCCTTAGGCGGCCTCCGGCGCCGGAACATCGCCACCCCATGATTTCCACTTGTCTCTGGCCTCGTCCGTAAACAGTTTCCAGATCTCCCGCACTTCATCCTCACTCATCTCCATGGCCAGGTTTTTGGCTTTAATGGAGAGCTCATGGTTATCCCTCAGGATATCTTTCAGCTCTTCTTCAGCTAGCTTGGTCAACTTGCTTCGTTTCTCTTGCTTTTCCTTGTCGTCGAGCGGCTTTCTCTGTATGATGAACGCCAAAGTAGCACAGTTGTCCAACCTAAGATCCACATGCTCGATAGCACTGAGGAAAGAACGAAAACAGCGACCATGAAGGAAGAGATGGACAACATGGGCATCATCTTCAAATATGTCGTCCAGGGCGCGCTCGATGCGGAGTTGAACGTTCACGTACACCTC
>JAQNCM010000656.1 GCA_029237615.1 Mucilaginibacter sp. | reverse complement strand
GATGATTACACAAAAATTATATATGTTGATAATCAACCTTTTAAAACATTACCGCGAGATCATTTATTACATTTGTTCCATGATAAAATATGCAATCCTCCAGAAACATACTTTAGAACACAATGGCTTTTAGCTATCCATTATGAAATATATAACGAATCACCTGATTTGACGGATGATGAAAAATTGATAATTTATAATTTTATCAAATGTAATATATAAGATTATGCCGTCTTAGCTCAGTTGGTAGAGCACCTGATTTGTAACCAGGATGTCGAGAGTTCGATCCCCTCAGACGGCACCATTTTGATATTGTTGTAGAATTATTATAAAGAATGTCTACCAATAAGGCTTGGAATCGATACTAAACGACCGTATACTTAATGAATGGATCGCGCTCCAATAATTCAGGCAATATCTGGTTGCTCCAGAAGCGCCCGCATCATTAAGGTACTACTCTGTCATCCTTGCATGGTGGTTAAGGTGGAGTAAAAGATGGAATAATTGGCCATCAACTGTAACGTAAAGTTACAGATTCGACTGTTTAGTGAAAATGTGATTTTTATAGACATTCTTTATAATAGTTTGACATTCTCTCAATACTATTATATACTCTTCGAAGGAGTATAATTATGAAAGAATGTATCAATTTATTATTTTTGATGAAAGATATGTCATGTACCACATATACTGATCTGTCCTTCAAAGAAGCAGTAATAAATATACGAAAATATTTAACGGGTAGTCCAGCGTTAGCTACTTCATGTGTTGGTTACATGGTTATTGGATCTAATTCATTGCCTTTAGAATTTACATATATGACTGATGAATACAATTTAATGGAATATTTCAGAATTAGTAAAAACTTTTATTTTGGAACAGATGAAGAAAAGGGAGCTGCTGTGCAGGATTGGGTAATTTTTAACAAAAATCATAATAGAATATTATAAACCAAGAATGGAAGAAGATATTAAATTGAAAACAATGGCTGAAATTATTGGTGAACCTAATGATTCTGTGATAGAAGCAGTATGGAAAGAATTTGCTAATCAATCTGCTACAATAGAACAAGCATGCGCGCAACGCAAACCACCCACTTCAATTGAATATCGAAAAATGCAATGGGAAGCCACTAAAAGAATCATTGCAGCGTATAATAGAGTACGAGATACACCAATGTATGAATAATTCATTCACAGTAACAATTTTAGAAGTTAAACTTACACAACAAGAAGAAAATAATGTTTGAAAAAACACCAAATATTTACACGTTAGAAAATCTATTACATGATAGACATAGTAATTCAGCGTGTATCAATGGTAAATGGGTGCCAGCAAGACCAATAGGTTTTTGGAGTTGGTCTTATAGAATTAAGGCAGCATGGCTAGTGTTTACTGGTCGCGCCGATGCGGTAACATGGCCGGGTGGACAATGAGTTACAACGAAATGGTTGACAATAATAATCCTCTTCATGACTTCATGACAGATGAAATGCGTACATTTACTCGGGTACATATTGGTTGTGATACGTATTTTCTAATGAATGGTATTGGGCAAATATTGGCGTATACTACTGATAACAAAGTATGGATAGCATCTTATAACCACAATGTACAAATTGATATAGATGCATATAATCCAATTGATGGGGAATGGGTACCACCCCATAGCGAAAATATTCGAATTGATATACAAGATGAATCCAATTGATTTTGAAGGATAATAAATTATGAACGGAAAAGCTGCAAAATTTTTAAGAAGTCAAAGTGCTGATAAAGTCGTTAGAAAACGATTGAAGAAAGAATGGAAGACATTGGACAGTATCGAGAAGGGTAAACGCACAAGTGCGTGAAATTTCAACAGAATTACGAGATTATATAAATGTGGGTAATTATTTAATCTCTGATAATGGACCATGGCGATTACGGTGTGATATTCCATCATCTTTAGAAACTGAATGCCAACATTGGATGGATTCAATATTGGGTTTAGACGATGGTGGAACCCTTGATGAGCAATGGTATAAAGCATTCATCACTACTAAATTTAAAATTAATGGTAGATCACATTTTCAAATTTATCCAGTACGGGTGACGCGAGTCCATAATAATATGGTAGTTTTCTTTAAGTTAAATGATTAATATTATTCTATACATTGCATTAGCAATATCCAGCATTTTGGATTTTAGCTTTACTAAACATTTATCTGATAAGTTTGGCACCGATGGTGAAGCTAGTCCAACAATGCATTATCTAATGATTTATAATGTTTGGTTCATACTGTTTGCCAAATTGGCAGCATTATTAATGCTTGGAATCATGATGATTTACAGTATGAATACTGGTAAGGGTAAAAGAATATTAAACATGACATTATGGCCTACAACACTGATACAATTTTCGGTTGCGATGTATGGTATGATGTTGGTTGGGCAGATTTAATGGAAGTGTGGCAGAGCATGGTTTATTGCGTCAGTCTTGAAAACTGAAGGATGTAAAAGTTCCGTGGGTTCAAATCCTACCACTTCCGCCACTTTTTTGGAGAAATTGAGATGGTAAATACAATAACTATTACAAATAATAGTGATAATACGAAATTGGATCATAACGTTGTTGAAGTAACTGAAGAAAATGGGGCACAACATTTAATTTCTCCTGGTAAGTCTTTTTCAATTGTTATCAATAAAGATTCCAATTTTAAAATATCTGAATATAAAATAACCGCGAAACGAAGAGGATATGGTGCCCTTCCTCCATAGGAGATATGTCAGAGCGGGTTATTGTACCAACCTCGAAAGTTGGAGTAGGTGAAAGCTTACCATAGGTTCGAATCCTATTATCTCCGCCAGAATGGGAGACGTGACAGAGTTTGGTTTATTGTACTTGCTTGGAAAGCAAGCGCTGGGTAATACTGGCCGTGAGTTCGAATCTCACCGTTTCCGCCAATTTTATAAGGTAAAATATATGACAATTTTAGAAACAATAAAAGCAGCACATTTGAAAGCTCGTAAAGAGCGCGAGGCACTAGCATCCTCATTACTATCCACATTGATAGGAGATGCGTGCATGATTGGTAAGAATGATGGCAATCGTGAATCAACTGATGAAGAAGTTATCAAAGTGATTAAGAAGTTTATTGCAAACTGTCAGGAAATGATGATAATTGTAGACATGGCAGAATTCGACAAGATCCTTAAAGAAATTGACATCCTTAAATCATTCTTACCGAGACAATTATCGACAGAAGAATTATTCACCGTGATTTCGGAAATTGTTGACACATTGAAAGCCACATCCCTTAAAGACATGGGTAAGATTATGAAGGTTCTCAAAGAGAAA
>JAQNCM010000346.1 GCA_029237615.1 Mucilaginibacter sp. | reverse complement strand
TGTTGCCGGCAAATAATATGCCTTCTCCTTTTTTTATCCATGTGATCTGGACTTCGGCATGGCGGTGCAGGTAGGTATAAAAATAGGATAATACTTCTTCCTGCACAATTATAGTGTGGTCATGAGGCACCGGGATGGTAAAAGGCAGGACTTTCATGAATGTAAAATTAACTGATTACGCAAGGGTAAATGCGTTTGTGGAACATTTGTTGTTTAAAATTTATTAATCCTTCGTATGAGTTTATTAAAAGATAAAATAGAAATATTAAAAGGTGGTGTCACAAAAATAAAAGCTGATGCCATTGTAAACGCTGCCAACACCTCGCTGATGGGTGGTGGCGGTTTGGGTGGGGCGATGGTGTTTCTAACGCCTTTTGAAGTCGCCTTGACGGGCTTCGATCCTGGCAATAAAAAGAGGTTCCGCCAAAGGGTAAACCCATTTCAGGACTTACACTTTTTTTGTTTCTTTTGTGTCACTTGTTCCTGAAACAAGCTATTGAATTCAACTTGATCCCGCACTCACCAACAGGTGAGTTAACGCACCCGGACAATACACACATCACCATAGCTGTAATCAATTGTCATTCATACCTCGACGGCGAAAATAAATTGATATCCATAACCGGTCGCTCCCCGTTCAACGCATCAGCGATCAATTTACCGGTTGCTGGTCCAAGCGCCAAACCTATCATGGCGTGACCGGTAGCGATTGCAAGGTTGTTATATTTCCCTGACATGCCAATATAAGGTAAGCCATCTGGTGAGCATGGCCTGAAACCAAACCATATGTCTTTTTGATCCGGCACCGGGAGGTTAAAATCAGGAAAATATTTTGGTATGGATTCAACTATGCCTTTTACCCGGTTCATATTAACGTGTTTATTGATCTTTCCTATTTCCATTGTACCGCCAAAACGAATACTGCCATTCATGGGCGTTACGGCTACCCGCGCTTCGCACAAAATGGATGGAATGGTCATTTTTTTAACCGGCTCATTAACCATAAATGAATAACCTTTACCCGGCATCAGAGGCACATTCAACCCCACCAATTTGGCGATTCCCTGGGACCATGAGCCACCGGAAATTATATAGCTATCAGCAGTATATTCCCCATCCCGGCTAATTACCGAGGTTATTTTTTTTCCATCATGGTTGATCTTTATCACTTCGGTATTCCGGTGGATCCGTACTCCTATGGATTCAAGATATTTTACTAAACCTTTCATCAGCATGTTAGGATACATGTGCGAATCGCAATGATAATGTATGGCACCCAATATGTCCAGTTTAATATCCGGCTGCAATTTGCGGCATTCATCTGGGGTAAGGTATTGCGCATCGAGCCCGAGATTGGTGGCTTTTTCAACCAGGTGAAGCTCTTCTTCTTCAACCTTAGGTGATTTAAAAAGCATTAAGATCCCGTTATCGGTCAAACCAAAATCAAATCCGGCATCCTTTTCAAATTCGTGATACAGGTCTCTGCTCAAAAGTGAAATATCCCTTAACCCGCCTGCTGAGCGTTCTGCATGTTTTTTGGTGGCACTTTTCACAAACGTTAGCGCCCAGCTTACCAAATCTTTACTTAATGAGGGCTTTACATAAAAAGGGCTTTTACTGTTAAACATCCAGCGGATTCCCTGTTCTACCATCCCGGGTGAGGCTAAGGGTATAAAATGACTTGGTGTTACCATCCCCGCATTACCGTAAGAACAGTTATCCGACAGATCACCCTGCTCCAAAATATCAACTTCCCTGCCGGATTTGTGCAGGTAATACGCCGAAAACAAACCTATAACACCACCACCTATTATAATTGCTTTACTCATATGCCCCTATAAATCTTCCCCGGTAGGGAGACTTTTTTATTTTTCGTTTTTAATTTAAATCATAAAGCCCTACCTACCGGGAGGGTTTGGGTGGGGCTTTATATCACCTGGAACCCATAAGCATATGGATCATCATCGTCAATTTTTATGGTGTTATAGCCAAATACCTTTGCCCATCCTTCAATGCTGGGTATAATAGCGTTTTTATCACCAATTTTTACTTCATCCTCTATCCTACCAATAAACTGGCTGCCGATGATGCTTTCATGAATAAACTGATCACCTTTTTTCAATTTGCCTTTAGCATGCCACTGCGCCATACGTGCAGACGTCCCGGTTCCGCATGGTGAACGGTCAATTGCCTTGTCGCCATAAAAAACAGCATTACGGGCTGTTGCCTCAGGCGAAATTGTTGCACCTGACCATAGAATATGCGAACAGCCGTTAATGGTCGGGTCTTCCGGATGAATAAAAGTGTATTTTTCATTTATCCTTTGTCTCAGCACCCCGCTCCATGAAATTAATTGGCCGGCAGTATGATTTTCCAATCCTTTAAAGTTTTCCTGCGGGTCTACAATGGCATAAAAGTTGCCACCATAGCTTACATCAATGGTTAAGTTACCCAAATCAGGGCATTCAACTTCGAGGTTTTCGGCGGCGAGATAGGCAGGCACATTGGTAAGTTTTACAGACTTTACTTTATTTCCCTCCTGTTTGTAATTGATCAGCACTAAACCAGCTGGGGCCTCCATGCGTACAACACCCGGTGTTTTTGGGCTGATCAGTCCTTCCTCAATAGCAATAGTTATAGTCCCGATAGTACCATGTCCGCACATGGGTAAACAGCCACTTGTTTCAATAAACAATACCGCGACATCATTTTGCGGATCATGCGGCGGATAAAGAATGCTACCCGACATCATATCGTGTCCCCGAGGTTCAAACATCAGGCCCTTGCGGATCCAGTCATATTCTTTCAAAAAATGCTGGCGTTTTTCGCTCATGTTATTACCCTGCAGGTTCGGGCCGCCACCGGCTACCAACCTTACCGGGTTACCGCAGGTGTGCGCATCTATGCAGAAAAAGGTGTTTGTCATTTTTAATCATTAGATCATTTGTCATTGGGTCATTAGTCACTGCGCATTAGCCGTATGGATTTTATTGACTAATGACCCAATGACCAATGATTACTGTTTTGTCCACTGGTTGTTAAACAAACGCCAGATATTTAGCGGGTTGTCGGTTTTTAATTCATCTGGCAACAACTCCTCATCCCAATTTTGCCAGCAAACAGGGCGCACAAAGCGTTTGATGGATGATGTACCCACCGATGTAAAACGGCTGTCGGAAGTCGCCGGGAACGTGCCGCCATGCTGTATGGCATTGCCCACTTCGACTCCTGTAGGTGGTCCGTTCAATATTATTCTTCCTGCTAATCTGGCCAGTTTATCTGTAATCTTTTTGTATTCGGGCAGCTCATCCTTTTCAGCCATGATAGAAGCGGTTAATTGGCCTTGCAACGAACTTACCACCTGTTCCAATTGTGCTGTATCGTCTGCTACAACCAATATTGAAAAAGGTCCGAAGACTTCTTCTCTGAACTTTTCATCCGCCAAAAAGGCTTCGGCGGTAATTTCGGCAACTACAGCAATCCCCTGGTTTATATTCCCGACACTTACCTTGTCAGATTTAGCTATTACAGAAACGGCTTTATTTGCCATTATGCCACCCGACAATTTATTATAGTTTGCATATATCCCTGGCGTAAGCATTGTTGCTGAATTAACATCTGCTATTGCGGTGGCAAGTGCTTTTTTGAATCTTTCAAGGCCCTCCGATTTAACAGCTAAT
>JAQNCM010000617.1 GCA_029237615.1 Mucilaginibacter sp. | reverse complement strand
GTCCTCGGTGGTGACGACGCCGGCACGACGCTGCAGCGGCCGTGGGATTAAGCTAGCAAGGCAGAGTTTCGCGCCATCCCTGCGGCGCGACGCCTTCAAGGCGCCGCGCCCCGCGGCGGCTAGCCACGCGCAACGCCCCAGCCCGACGAGCGTAACTTCCGCCTAAGCCGCGCTTAACAAATACTGGCTCGCACTTAATTAACGCGCGTCCCCTCGGCATTAAAGAAGCAAAGCCAGCGCCTCGCCATGTCGTAGTTCATTTCCGCTACGGTGCGATACGGGCGCGCGCAGTAGCCGATGATGTTGTCGTGGCCGTAGTGCGTGTCTGAAGTAAGCCAAATGGTGGGCATGGCTACTTTTCGCATGCCCCTCCGCCGGGAAGGTCGGATTCAAGTCCGCGGAGTGCCGCGCGAACAGCAGCGATCGTGTGAGCTGCGATCGACTCGGGCGTCTGGCGTGACCTCGCTGTCTGTGCCGTGCTCACAAGGCCACGGAGCACTCGCGAACCTTCGAAGCAAGTTCACGCAGGCGCGCCACGGATGGAGCCTCAGAACCATCTGCGACGTCTAGTTCCTCCGCGATTGATTCCAGCTCCTCATAGGCCTGCTCGTCGGTCATGGAACCTCACTCATGCGTAGCGGCAATCGTTGGACGATCAGGGAACCGGAGGAACGTAAGAGGCGAGCGCCTCAAGGGCATACATCACTCGGGCGGCACCACCGGGCTGCGATAGAACGGTTAGCGGAATGGCGCGGAGCGTAATGTTTTTCACCCGAACAATTTCGGCAATGCGACCAGGCTTGAACATTCGCCGGTACCGCCCCGCTACAGCGGCGACGCCGCGGACATCGTGGAGGCGAGTCGACGGAACGCCTCTTTTGATCCACCGGTCTAGGACATCTTGGCTAAGGCCAAAGAGCGCGCACATTTCGGCGGGAGTGGTCCTGAAGGTCGAGCCTATCGAGGCGAGTTCGCGGACCCCGACGCTTCGGAAAGCACGACGATACGCCAACCTATGCCACCTCGACCGTCAAGCGCCACGTCAACAAATCCATGCGGCTCGCCGTTTCGTCCTATTTTAGCCTCGACGCGCAAGTCACCGTCTCATGGCGGAAACCGCGGCGCTGTAATCACGAACGACCGGTTGCGCGTCGAAACCGCCTAACGGGCACCCGCTGGAAACGCCGCCGGCTCTAGCCCTCATCATGCTCGTCACCCCGCCTTACCGATGCGGTCGTGTCGTTTCACTCAAATATACACAAGTCCTGTCACACGAAAAGGTCACCGGGACCAGCGCGAGTCCCCGGCAACCTATCGACCCGTGGCAGCGAGATCGGTAGGCGCAGTCCTCCAGGCCCTTCGAGAAAAGGCGGGTTTGTCACGAAGCATCGTGGCTAGGCGCGCAAGATTGGATCCGGCCGTACTATACCGAGTCGAGGTAGAGAGCCGACGTCCTAACTTCATGATCGTCGGGGCGGTGGCGGCCGCTTTGGGGGTTTCTCTTGACGACGTCTACGCGGCCGCGAAGGGCGGGCGCATCCCCGTTCCCGAGACCGGCGATGCCCGCCGAGTCGATCGGCTCGAGAGATTAGGTCGGAGCCTGGACAGGGCTCGGTCCGATGTCGACGAGCTGCTGGGCGGTGCCGCAACGCCACGAAAGCCTTCGAAAAAGTGACGAACTATCCGAGCCCTTAGGCGGGCACGTATCTAGGCGGAGGCGCCGGCGCGCTCCGAACTGTCGGGAGCCTACACCTGGCGTCGGCGCCTCTCCCCGACTGCGGCGGGGCAGGGAAACCCCCAACGATATCGAACAGATGTTCGAGTCCCATGGCTTCCGACGGCTTCCCTCCAGCGTTCGACTTGGCAGCTGTGAAACGCGCGATTTGCGACCTGCCTCGTCAGGACAGGGCTCGACTCCAGAGCTGGATCCTCGCCCGCTTTGATGTCCGGGGCTATCCAGAGCCCGGCGGCGGGCAAGCTGCGGTCCCGTTAGGCGGCGAGGAAGAACGGGGTTACGGCGGGGACGGGAGTCGATCGTCTAATGCCGGAAAGTAACCGGTAACGAGTCGCTTGCACGTTGGTTGTCCGCGTGCTGTCATTGAACGTGGCGACTTGGGCGCCCGACATGGGCAATATCTCTCAAGGTGGCCCTCGATTGCTTGGTAAACTTCGTGCGGCCAGAGTGCGAGTCGCTGCCGGGCCTGAGACCTGGCCGATTGTCGCATAGATTTCATGCAGCTTGTAGAGGGTAGCGAACTGCGGTGTCGAGCGTTCAAGACGAACTTTTCGTTTGGTCGTTAACGCGCCCGCTCTGGCAACGAGCTGCCTTGAAGCTCTTGCTCTTGTCGCGGCCCGTGTCCACGACAGAAGTGACGCACCTTGTCGAAATTTGTAAATCTGGTCATGGTCTCGCTAGCCCGTTCGCTGCTGACGTTCTCTCTAAAGATGACCTCGCTTCCGAGTCGGACGCCGATCAGCCGGTCCACCTAGTATCATTGATCCATCACCGTGGCGTGAACGCGCTGGCGGCTGGGCAGACCGTCGAGTTCGGCCCGAACTTGACGATAGTCTATGGCATGAACGCCTCCGGCAAGTCCGGCTACACGCGGATCCTAAAACGCGCTTGTCGCTCGCGGGGTCGCGAAGATATCCTTGGAAACGTTTTGAACGATGAAGCTCCTCTCGCGCCGCAAGCCTCGATCAAATACAAAGTCGGCGAAGATGACACTCCGCTTACTTGGTCGGAAAGCGAGACCGCATCGACAAGTCTGGCTGCAGTTAGCGTATTTGACGCTCACTGTGCTTCGGTCTACATCAAAGATAAAACTGATGTCGCGTTTCGTCCGTTTGGACTCGATATATTTGATAAGCTTGCCGCTCTTTGTGCTGAAGTAAAAGCTCAGCTAGAGCGAGAGCAAAAGGCAATCGAGCAGTCTGCGCAGACCATGCCAGTGTTCGCCGATGGCACGAAGATACGCGGGATGATTGATAGCCTTTCGGCTCTCACCCCCGTAGATGACCTTCGTGAGCTATCTGTTCTTTCGGCTCGTGACCTGGTGGAACTGAAGACCTTGCAGAACGTAAGGCGGGATTACCAATCTGCCGATCCTGCAAAGCTTTCTCGCGAGTTATCTCTGCAAGCTGATCATCTTGCCACCTTCGCGATTCACATTGACAAGATTTCTGCGGCCATGAGCGACGAGGCGGTTGCGCGGCTCAGAAAAATGTTAGACGCAAGAAACGCTCTTAAGGCGACGGTGGAAGAACTTCGTCTGGCCGCGTTCACGGGCGATGTTCTGCCTGGAACGGGAAGCAAAGACTGGCTGCGTTTGTGGGAAGCCGCGGCCGTGTTTTCGACAACTGCGTATCCAGGCGAACAATTTCCGAATGTCGGCTCAAATGCCCGCTGCGTCCTTTGTCAGCATTTGGTTCACGAAAGTGCTGCCGAGCGATTCAAGCACTTTCTCGACTTCGTATCATCAAATGCGCAGACGGATCTTCAGAAGATGGAAACCGAGATTGAAACGCATTTCGCACCGGTACTAGGGGTAACGGTCAACGATGCTGAGGCAACGCGTTGCATGGAACAGCTCGTTTCAGATGAGGTCCCGTTTGTACCGCAAATTCGCGAGCTTCTGCAAGGGTCGGAAAGGCTCCAAGGCGAGATTCGAACGGCAAAAGCTGGGACAGGGCCGATGCCGGCTGTTGGTGTTAGCGCATCGAGCGAGAGTCTAAAGACACATATCGAATCGATAAGGCGCCGTGCCTCGGAATTAATTGCATCTAAGCCGACGATGACGAAGGAGAACATCAGCACTCTTAATGAGCTTGAGTCCAGATCGCTAGTTGGAGAAGCGCTAACTAAAATCATCGACGAAATCGAGCGTCGAAAGCGGCTAGGAGCATATCGTGATTGTATCGAGGAGACCAGCACCCTTGTCATAACTCGGAAAAGTACCGAACTGACAAAAGAACTTGTCACGGACCAATTGCGTGATGCATTTAAAGACGAGCTCAATCGATT
>JAQNCM010000013.1 GCA_029237615.1 Mucilaginibacter sp. | reverse complement strand
TTTGCAATAGTTAAAATCCCTAAATCCAATCCAATAGCTCCCGGTAATATAAGCGGCTTTATTAAAGGCACCTTATTAACAGGTCAAACTTATACCGTTACTGCTGATGTAACTGTTAAACCGGGAGATACTTTATATTCACAGCCGGGAGCCACAGTTATAGTGAAAAATAACGCACAATTTAACATTCAGGGTGTGTTGAATTTATTAGGTTCAAAAACGCAGCCCATATATTTTAATTCGGACTCAAATACACCGGGTACATGGGGCGGTTTTCAATGTGATAGCGCCCAGGCTATAACCATTAAGTGGACGCATATTGATAATACCGGAGGCCCTGATCCATCAGGAAGTGCACGCAGAACAATAGTAGTAAACAGAAGTATACCGGTCGATATCGAGGATTCGTGGTTTAGTAACGGACAGGATGATTTAATGGGCCTGTTTCATTGCCAGGTAACTATCCTGCGAAATACTATTAGCTCATCAGGAAGTACCGATGGCGAAGGTATAAATCTAAAGTCCGGTGCCACTGGTGTTGTTGCGTATAATGTTATATTTAGCCAGGCGGGTAGTGGTGTAAAGCTCGAAACAACAGCTTCTGTACCTAAACCTCAAACAATTGTAGATGTTTATAATAACACAATAGTATCAGTTGGATGGCGCAGAGGATCCGCAGAGCCGGGTAGAGGCACGTCTGTGGGTGTAAACGCTATAGGGCATATTTATAATAACATCTATGTTAATTGCTACCATGGTTTGGAGATATTTAGCGATGCTGACGTAGCTAACACTACTTATGGCAATAACCTGTTTTACGCAACGGTTAATAATTATACCGATTTACGTGACTCGACAATTAAGATCAATCTTGGAAACAATTTTTATCCACCTTCCGGTGTTGGAGTTCCGCAGCCTGCTGATCTGATCTCAAAGGCTATCGGTAATTACGATCCGTTATTTGTGAAATTTGATGGAACGGTAGCTGCACCAAATGGCGCCCCAAATAACAACGATTTTCATTTACAATCCGGATCGCCTGCATTTGGAGCCGGTAACCCAAAATATAACCAGGATTTGGGCGCTTATACAACCGATGGCAAAGGAAACCAGCATTAATCTAACTTAAACCTTTTTAATTTTTTATTAATAACAAGAAAGGATCGCATTTAAGATCCTTTCTTTGTTGATTCAACAACTTATAGTTAACTTATTAAAATGAAAAAAATCACTTTATTTCTTATCACAGGTTTAAGCCTGCTTTCTGTCAGCTTAAAACTGTCTGCCCAAAACTATGTATTCGAGAAAAGTATTTCATTGCCGGGAGACGCCGGTTATGATTATGCCTTTATAGATCAGCCAAACAATACTTTATATGTTACACATGGTACCGAAGTTAATGTTATCGACCTTAAAACAGAAACGGTTAAAGGGGTAATAACCGGTATGCAGGGTGTGCATGGCGTAGCTGCAGATAATGAGCTGAACCGAGGTTTTATTAGCGATGGAAAGGCTGACCAGGTAATTGTTTTTGATTTGCATACACTTGCAATTATTAGCCGCATCCCCCTGGATCACAAAGGTGCAGATGCCATTATCTTCGATCCTGCTTCAAAAATGATCTTTACTTTTAACGGTCACAGCAGCAGCTCATGTGTGGTTGATCCAAAGGCAATGAAACAAGTTGCTGCTATTGACATGGGCGGAGCGCCGGAATTTGCAGTTGCAGATGGGAAAGGGCTTATCTACAACAACCTGGAAGACAAAAGCAGTTTAAATATAATTGATACCAAAAAACTAAGTGTTACTAAAAATTACTCCTTAAGTCCTTGTGGCGGCCCTACCGGGATAGCAATTGATAAAAAGAATCAAAAATTATTTACAGTTTGCCGTGAAAATAAAGGATTGAGCGTGGTTGATATCCCATCCGGCAAAGTTATACAGACGTTGCCTATCGGTGCCGGCGTGGACGCAGTTATATATGATCAGGTTACTAAATTGCTCATAGCATCTAATGGTGACGGAACCGCATCAGTATTTAAGCAAGATGCTCCCGATCATTATACACAGGTGCAAACGTTAACTACACAGAACCGTGCTAAGACAATGGCCTTAGATATGACCACACATAAACTTTATTTGCCGGTTGCCGAATACCAGGCGGGAACCAAAACACCCGTGGCTGGTTCTTTTAAAGTGATGGTTTATAATTTAAAGTAAACGCCATTTATTAACTGGTGAACACCTCGTTTTAAGGTATAAATAAATATATTAAAGGCGGGTAGATTTGTCAATTGATTTCTTGAAATCAATTGACAAATCCATAAAGACGTATAATAATGCTTTGGGGTATTTTTATCTAATTCATCTACGGTACACTCTATCATACATATTATCATTCTTTATTAAGAACATAATCCTGTATTTTTCTGTTTCTATTAAATTTTAGCGTCTAAGATCCATCGCCATGCCCAACGGGTTGCAAAATTGAACCCTTTCCATTCGTTAACAAAATCAATAATATCAGCCAGACAGGTTTCGCTGAATTTCTTTTTAAAGTTACCGGCCGCAAGTTTGAACACCTTATCGGGGTTTTCAATGCCTATGCGCTCGTAAATTTCTTTTTTAACGTACATCGTGCGTACAAATAGAATATTAAAAAGTATGACATAGCTGTATAATGTCCGTTTTATATAACCCGCTTTAACAGCATAGTTTTTTAACAGGTTTTTAGTAAAGAGGATATGCCGGGCTTCTTCAATGTTATGCAGATCAAACATTTTTTTTATCACGGGATAGGTATTTGGCGCTCTGCGCGCATAATCGCCATAGATATCAGTGACCAGTTCAACAGATACGCTGCCCATAAATAAATAGTCGGCCGGTAAGTACTTATTGCTAAACTCACCAAAAAATTTATGTAAGCCGGATTGCCGTATTGGTTTGCCACCCAGCTTGGCAATGGCTTGTCCAAACATTTCCTGGTGTCTGAATTCTTCTATCAACTCTCTTAAAAGGAAACGGTACTCAACGTCTTGAGAAGGAAGGGTAAGGATATGCCGGGTCATAAACAGGCAAAATAAACATTCCCCCCAGGAGTATGACGCAATAACCTGTACTAATTCGTGCCTGCCAAGCTCCAGTTTTTGAGCAGGAGTAAGGGTGTCATATATTTCAAGGCCCTGTAGCGATGTTAAAAATTCTGGTAGAAAGATGTCTTCCGGTAGGGGATCCTGCTGCCACGGTATAAACGTTTCAGGCATTAAGGGATGTTCCTTACTGATCTTTATTAAACGTTCAACCTCAGCAACATCCATAAAGCGAAACTTTTAGAAATTAAACTGCAAATAGCTGACCAAAATCTTTAAACGATTTAAATTCAAGTGCATTACCCGATGGGTCCAGGAAAAACATTGTAGCCTGCTCGCCAGGTAATCCCTTAAAACGAATATACGGCTCTATAACAAATTTAGTGTCATGTTCCCTTAATCTTTTTTCTAAAGCATGCCATTCATCCCATTCCAAAACTACGCCGTAGTGTGGCACCGGTACCTCATGCCCATCCACCGGGTTAAAGTGATGGTCCGTTTTTTGGGCGGGGCGAGGTTTTAAGTGTATCACAAATTGATGCCCGTACAAGTTGAAATCTGTCCATTGATCCGAGCTTCTTCCCTCGCTGCATCCTAATACTTCCCTGTAAAATTTTCTTGATTCTTCCAGATCATAAACCGGTACGGCCACATGGAAGGGGGTTAATTTATTCATATATAATTATTTTTGCCAGATAATTTAAACCTTCAGCTGTTCACATTTAACAGTTATTTTACTGTGTAGTTGTAAATCTGCCTGCCAATATTACCATCTTTATCAATACCTTCAATAATTGCCCGGTAAGTACCTGTACCATCTCCATTAAAATACTCTAATGAAGCTGCCCCTGTTTTATCAGTCATCACGTTGGGGTTCCAGTAAATGGTACTGCGCGTATCAATACGGTTTGTTTGTGAAGCCCTTGGTCCGTCATACCTCGGAATATAAAATGTTCTTATCACGGCATATCCCTGTGGAGTGACGGTTAAATCATTTTGTTGGGGAAGTAACTGTTTTAATTGCGATAAACTCATTTTTGTACCTTCAGGTGCTTTTTTCATATTCACCACAATGGCCCCATTGGTATTATAAGCACTGTTTACCAGTCCAAGTTCATCTTTTGTAAATATTTCAACCGATTCTATTTCTGCTGTATTCAGGCTATACAATGCATTTACATCAACCGGAGTTCCTCTTAGGAAGATTTGAGCGGGTACCCTTTTACCCTGGGTGTAATCCCTTGTAACATAAAACGAGCCGTTATCAAAGGTCATCCCCATGGCAAGTGTGGTAATGCATTCCAGCGCCGTTGCGCACCCCTGTAATAATTTACCCGGAATCAAATGATCTGGTTCACCGCTAAGGCTTGATAAATTGCCGTAATCCCGGTGACTGAGTGTTTTAACTATCCTGGTATCCTTTATCACTACCTCTTTCAGGGTATTCGAGTTTTTATATTGCATCTTACTGTTTTTTAAATAAGCACTAAGCGTACTGTCAATATTCAGTACCGCATCAGGTTTATTAAAGTTAACAGGGAGCCTCTGGCCTGATTCATTATCAAGCGTAAGCACCAGGTCACTTGCACGGGTATTGTTGCGTGCATTTATGTTGACTTTTGCCGAATCCGGAAATATAAGATTGGTAAACCTGAATTTGCCCTCAGCATCTGTAACCGCATTTGCCGAGAAATTTTTGTCCGTAATTTGTAACCGCACATTTCCGCCATTTATCGGGATACCATTTGAAGCCCTTAATGTTCCGCTGATTTTAATGCCTGTTTCCGGAAGAAAAGTTATAGAAGGATATTTCTCATTCATAATTCCATCATACGAAAAACGGCGGTAACCTTGTGTCAGCATCAATACATCCAGGTCGGCAATTGTTTTTTCATCGGGATGGTTAAAATAATAATTTGGTTTTTCGACGTAGCCTTTTATATCTGACGTTAGCAACAGGTAAGATAATACGGTTGTTTCTGAGTTGTCATTAAACGGAACTTTCGAATCATCCAGTACTGTCAAAGAAAAACTCCCTTCTGCGGGATTATCGCCATTTTTAGCTGTAATATTCAGCTTTACCTTTTGTCTGGTAGTATAGGAAGGATGGTCGCCGCTTATTGAAAGCTTTAACTGGTCGTTGTGTTGAATAAAAGCTATTCTTTCGCTTATCGGGTCACCGTCTTGTGTAAAAAGGGTTACCTGGACAATTCCCGTGGGAAATTTATTTTTTGGAATGGAGGCAGTATAAACCTGGTCCTGAAGTTGCGTTTTGGCAGCGAAACATATCGCCCCGCTTGATTTGGCTAAGATAAAAAATGTTTTACCCTGGTAGGCTTTAAACATTTGCTGATCGGCTTGTATTTTTAATTTTAACACATCGGGGTCGGTATTATCTACGCCTAATCCTATAACGTTACTCTCAATTTTGGGTAAGTCTGGCATAGTTGATGATCCGTCAGCAAATGTTACCCGCACGGTATAAGTTTTCCCGTCTTCGGGAGCAAATATAAAAGCGCCCATTCCGAGGTGTGAGGATGCAAATTCAGCAATAACCTGGTTGTTGTTGTCCGTAATGGTACCTTTTACTTCAATGCTAAGGCCAGCAGGATTTACTGCTTTGAAAGCAACCTTTGTTCTTAAACCGTTAATAAGCTGGCCACCTTCAGCAAAGAATTGAATATCGTTTGGTTTTGCAACCGATCTTAAAGGGAATGTGCTGCTAACCTGTTTCTTGCTGGTATTCTCAATAACCGTTATCATTGTGGCCGAGTCTAAACCCACATTTTTAGTGTTGATAAAACTTATGTTTACAAAACCGTTTTTATCGGTTTCTCCTTTTCCTTTAGCGATTGTTTCATAATCTTTTTCAATACTCCAGGTTACTTTTTTT
>JAQNCM010000420.1 GCA_029237615.1 Mucilaginibacter sp. | reverse complement strand
CACGTTGATACGCACTAATTCGCCTTCAGCAAGTACCTTAACAAACTCGGCATAGCGGTGATAAATCAGCCCAATTTTCCCCGGCCATGATTCTTCCTTGTGCGGCCAGCTCAGCCAGGTAGCAGTATGTTTAGCCCATTCGGCAGGAAAGTATAAGCCAGCCGAAGTTGGAAAGTCTGAAAGCGCCGAAGTTTGAAAGTTATTTTGGTTCATAATTAATCGCCTTTTTCACATGTCATTGAGAGCGCAGCGTGGCAATCGCCAACTTTGCATTACCGCTCTGCATAACATGCGATTGCTTCGTTCCTCGCAATAACAAATTTCATTTATTTGCTGCCGTTTACCATGGACTAACTATCCCTCATCCAAAAACCTCTTTGTTATTGGTTGATAAGAATCTATCCGTCTGTCGCGCATAAAGGGCCAGTGGCTGCGGTAGTAGTCAGATTTATCAAGATCAAGTTCCTGCACTATCACTTCTTCCTTATCGGCTGATGTTTGATGGATCAATGCACCAAATGGATTCGCAAAAAACGACCCGCCCCAAAATTTAACGCCGGCTTCTTCACCAACACGGTTCACACTAACCACGTGTACGCCATTAGCCACTGCATGCGACCGCTGTATAGTTTGCCATGCGTTGTATTGTTCTATATTGGTAGCTTCATCCTGCGTGGTAGCCCAGCCAATAGCAGTTGGGTAAAACAGTATTTCGGCGCCCATAAGTGCCGTGATGCGTGCAGCTTCGGGATACCATTGATCCCAGCAGATGAGCACGCCAATAGTGGCATATTTAGTTTTGAATACTTTATAGCCCAAATCACCCGGCGTAAAATAAAATTTCTCGTAAAAACCCGGATCGTCCGGGATATGCATTTTTCGGTATTTACCCAGGTAGCTGCCATCAGCATCCAAAACAGCAGTAGTGTTATGATAAATTCCCTGGGCACGCTTTTCAAATAACGATGCAATGATCACTACATTTAATTCAGCTGCAACTGTCGAAAGTGCATCTGTTGATGGACCCGGAATAGCTTCTGCCAGTTTAAAATTATCGTAATCTTCAATATCGCAAAAATAAAGAGAGGTAAACAGTTCCTGCAAACAAACTATTTGAGCACCTTTTTGGGCAGCCTCCCTTATCTTGATAATGGCTTTATCCAAATTCTCCTGTTTGTTTGCTGTACAGGTCATTTGTACCAGGCCTACTTTTACTTTGCTCATCCCATTAAAAATTTGCGCAAAAATAGTGATTGAAGATCAGAGATTGGAGGTTAGCGATTAGTTATTTTTTAGTTTGATATATAAATTACTTAGTGATAATAATTGGAAGTCAAAGATCAAGGGTTAGCAGTCCAATGCGTGAAATTAGACCAGCCTTTAATCTTCGGTCTCTTTTTGCAACTAACCTCTAAACTCTGATCTCTAACCTCTACTAACCTGGTATCAGATTAGTAACCTTTGCCACCAGTTCTTCCAGGCCAAATGGTTTTGTTATGATCGCGTCGCAACCGCAGGCGAGCAAATCATTTTTATTTAAATAAGCTGAGCAAATAATGACCGGGATATCACAAAGCTGCGGATGGGTTTTTATCTGCCGGCAGATGTCATCGCCATTAGGGCCGTTTAGCTTGTAGTCCAAAATCACAAGATGGGGACGATAGGACGTAACTAAATCCATTATGTCTTTACTGTTCGAAGTAATGCTTACTTTAAACTTTTCATATGAAAGAGCTTCTTTCATAACATCCAGAATGTCCGGGTTATCGTCAAGCACTAATATCCGCTTTAGCAGATCAATTAATTAAGTAAGGTTAAGTAGCGGTTATTCCATATAATACCAGGATATGCTATCAATTAATAATAGGAAATAATCAGTGGATTTGAGTATTAAAAACGCAAAAGGTTTAATCTTATTTTACATAAAAAAACCTGTTTTTGATAATTCCGGCAATGTTACAAAAGCGGAGTTTTATAAGGGATTTTAAAGGGTGAGGTTATACGATAAATAACGTCACCGCGAATTGAAATGAGAATTTAACTAAGTACAAACTTAATTCCTGCCGCTGTTATGCAATTATCAAAAATCGCTATACAAACCATGGAAACTGCTGCGTATACCAAAAGTAACAAAAGTTGTTTTGCTGTTAGCAAGGCTATTTTTCTCATCCCGGTAAATACCGCCAAGTTCCAGGCGCAGGTTAGTTTTTGGGTTGATTAATAATGATACGCTGCCTTGTGCATAAAACAAATTAGTAGCTATGCCCTGCCCTACTGTAGTGGTATTTACCGTAGGTGCAAAAGGGAGGTTAACATTCATGCCATAGTTTGCCTTTGCTGGGTCAATACCAAATTGAGAATAATTTAGCTGGCCCATAAAGTCAAACCGCCCTACCTGGTAGTTTAGTATCCCTATAAATTCGCGGAAGTTAGCACCCAGCGGATCGCCTAATGGCTCACTGTAGTCGGTATAGCTGCTAATAGGCTGTGTACTTGAGTAGGTGTAAGGCTTAACGGTATTAAATTCTAACAGGTAATTAAAGTTGGTTACCTTAAAAAGGTCGGCACCGCGTATGCCCAATTGAACACCGTTGGTGTTATTGGTATTGTTTCCCGAAAAGAAATCGCCGGCATTGAAGCGATCCAGCAGCAACTGCGCATAAACAGCGGTTTTATCAAAAATTTTATACTTTCCGGTAAAGCCCATCAACACGTTATCAGGCTGCGAGGATTTAGGCCCCAATGCGCTTACAAATAAAACCGGGTTAATATAATTTACATCAAACCCATGAAAATTTCCTTTGTCATCGGCCTCGGGTACAATAACTGCATTAAAAAAACCTAACGACAAGCGGTTATTAACATTCCAGTCCAGGTAATGGAAAGCTGCCCATTTGCGGCGGTTATTGCCAAAAGAGTCGAACTTGGGAAGGTTAATATCCTCAAGATAAGCCCACATCATCATATATTGTACCTTGCCAACGTTAGCTGTTAACCTCAGCAAAGGATAATTTGCTGGAAAATCAGATAATAGCAGTGAACGGTAGCCATCACCTATAAATGTTTTATCCTCACCTAAAGTGATATTTAATTGTTTTAGTGGTGTATAAGATAGAATGGCGGTAGCGTATGACCAATCTTTTGATGGTCCGCCTTTTCCTCCAAAAGACTGGTTGCGGTCATAAGCCTGCCCCGGTACAAAACCGATTTGCGTAATATAATTAGTAAGATAAAGCGGGAACTTTGCCTGGTTTTCATAACCGCTGGTATAAAAGAAAAACTTCGTGCCAACCGTGCCGCCAAATTGGTACGCCCGGGTATTTACATTGGTATTTAAATGGTTCGATATATCACGCCCAAACTGAAAGTCGGTTAAATAATCGCCGTAAAAAGTAAAATCTTTGTTCTGAACATCAAACAAATGTTCGTTAAAAATTTTTCTCGGAATCCACCTTTTCCTGCTGGTATCAATACTACGCTGCATTATTGCATTATAAGTTGGGCTAATAACGCTATCAATTAAAAATGGCTTAAGCGAGGTATGAAATGAAGTGCCGGTAGAGTAGATAGCCGAGTTAAATTTCTGATCCAACTGGTACGAATAGGGTAAATAAACAGCCTGGGATTTTCCAATACTTACAGAAAGTAAGATAATTGAAGCTACCAGGAAAAGTTTTCGTACAGGTAAAAGGTAGAAATTTCGCATCGGAACAAATTAACCATTATTTATGATGAAATAAAAATTTGATTTGTTAAAGTGCAGGCTTTTAACTGGCTCAACATTAATATGTCCTCCCTTTCTGCTTTACTTGCCCAACAGCAATTTTACATTAAATTGCATGCACCTAATACGCTATATTTTGCCATATTTGCAGCTTTTAAGCGGTGTTTAACGCCAATATTGTTAAAATATGTTAAGCTGAAATTGTTTTTTTAAAATAACCTATAAAAATCCTGATATTTACCCTGCGATAAACCATTATTTGTAATACATGCAATACAATAAAATAAATAATCTGTTAGGCTGGCTTTGCTTTGTAATAGCCTCTGCTACCTATATTTTAACTTTAGAACCTTCCGTAAGCTTCTGGGACTGTGGTGAATTTATCTCATGTGCTTACCGCATGCAGGTGGCCCACCAGCCCGGCTATCCCCTGTTTGCCATGCTGGGTAAGGCATTTTCATTGCTCTCCTTCGGCAACAATGCTAAAGTACCTTACTTTACAAACATGGGTTCGGCTATCGCCAGCGGGGCAACTATTATGTTCCTGTTTTGGACCATTACTGCATTGGCAAAAAAACTATTACAAAACAAACCCGGCGAGGCAGTTGACGAAGCCCGTATTTACCTTATAATGGGTGCAGGTTTGGTTGGTGCACTGGCATTTACTTTCACCGATACTTTTTGGTTTTCGGCTGTCGAAACCATTGTATTTGCATTATCTTCATTATGCACTGCTATTGTTTTTTGGGCTATATTAAAATGGGATGCCCATGCAGATGAACCTGGTGCCGACAAGTGGATAGTTTTTATCGCTTATGTTATCGGGCTTTCAATAGGAATCCACCTGTTAAACCTGCTGACAATACCGGCTATCGCTATTGTTTACTATTTCCGCAGAGGCAAAAACGTCAATGCGGGAAGTGCCATAGGTGCATTTTTATTGGGTGTACTTATTTTGGTATTGGTGCAATATGGTATACGCGGTTATACTGTTAAAATTGCCGCCTATTTCGATCTTTTCTTCGTAAACAGCCTGGGTATGGGCTTTGGCAGCGGCGCTTTAGTATTCTTCCTGTTGCTGATAGGTGTAATAGTTTTTGCTATCTGGTATAGTATTAAAAATAAAAAGCCGTTGTTAAACCTGGCGCTTTTGTGTGTAGCATTTATCTATTTCGGTTATAGTTCATTTGCTTATATCCCAATACGCGCTACCGCAGACCCTGACCTGGATAACTCGCATCCTGATAATGCTTTTACGCTTTATGGCTATTTAAATCGTATTCAATACGGTGAAAATCCATTGTTATACGGCCAGTATTTTGATGCTAAAGTTGTTGACCAAACAGAAGGCAATACCATTTATCGTAAAGGCGATACTAAATATGAGAACGCCGGTAAAAAAACAAATTATATTTACGACCATACCACCATACTACCGCGTATGTACAGCGCAGAAGGGCAGGATCCGCAATTTTATCGCCAATGGCTGCAAATGGGTGATCAGGCACCTCCAACCTTCGCAGATAATTTAAAGTGGATGTTTAGCTGGCAGATCTATCAAATGTATGTAAGATACTTTTTATGGAACTTTGTAGGCCGCTATAACGATGCCGATGGGCAACAAAGCATGACAGCTGTAGATGGTAACTGGACCGGCGGAATTTTAAATGGGTCCGGTCATCTGCCCAAATCAATAGTTGGCGGCCCTACTATTCCCGGCCAGGGCATTCAGTTAGGCACTACTTATACGCCGCTGTTCTACCTGCCGTTTATACTGGGCATATTGGGAGCTGTTTATCACTTTCAACGCAAAAAACGCGATGCGCTGGTGGTATTGCTGCTTTTCTTTTTCACCGGTTTAGCAATTGTAATGTATGTTAATCAACCAAGTATACAGCCCCGCGAAAGGGACTACTCATACGTTGGCTCTTTTTATGCATTTGCAATATGGATAGGCCTGGGCGTAATAGCTGTTGCCGAATTGATAAGGTTAAAAGCGAATCCAAAGATGGCAGCTATAGGGGCTACAGCCATTTGCCTGCTGGCCGTGCCTGCGGTATTGGCAAAACAGGAATGGAAAGCCCATGACCGTTCAACCAAAATGACACCGCATGATATGGCGTATAACTATTTGATATCGTGCCCGCCAAATGCTATCTTATTTACTTATGGCGATAATGATACCTACTCGTTATGGTACGACCAGGAAGTTGAAGGCATACGGCCCGATGTGCGGATCGTTAACCTCAGTTTATTTACCGGCGACTGGTATATCCACCAGATGCAGAAAAAAATGAACCAGTCGGCTCCGCTGCCAATCACTATGCCTTACAAAAAATACGAAGAGGGCGTGCGTGATGTGATTTATTTTGATGATAAAAAAATACCCGGCCCTGTAGAGGTTAAGGATATATTTGATTTTGTAACATCAGATGATAAAGCTGCACAGGTACAATACCAAAGTGGTGATTTCGGAAATTACCTGCCTACCAAAAACTTTAAGCTCACCATTAATGCAGATGATGTATTAAAAAATCATGTAATATCACCTGATCAAAAAGACAAGCTTGCTACCGAGATGGTTTGGAAATATACGTCGAACTATGTCACCAAAGAAAACCTGGCTATGCTTGATATATTGGCACATAACAACTGGGTAAGGCCAATTTGCTTTACTACCACCATTGGCCAGGAAAACCTGATTGGCTTGCAGCAATATCTGTATAAAGAGGGTTTTGCGTATCACCTGATGCCGCTTAAACCTGATTCAGCAAACAGGGATCAATTATCAAAAATAAACAGCCTGGTGATGTATGATAACATTATGAACAAGTTTAAATATGGCAATTTTAAAACCGCCAAATACCTTGATCATGAGTCAACCACCATGTTTTATCCGGTAATGATTACCACCTTCCTTGATCTGATACAGGGATTAATGAAAGATGGCCATCCTGACCTTGCCTTAAAGGCGCTGCATAAGTATGATCAGGAATTGCCGGATATTAACCCCGGACTTGATGTTGCCGACCGTAAAATATTTATGGCACAAACAGCTTATACGTTACACGATGTTGTTTTAGCCAATAAATTTATAACCAGCGTTGATAATTACATTACCGACCAATTGGATTATAACTACTACCTGATGCAAAACAACTCTGGTGATTTAAGCATGCGCGATGTGCAGTATGGCGTATCATTTATCAATGGCATGGCCAGCATTACAGGCGAAAATCATCAAACAGCATTAAATACCAAACTGAAAAATCAATTAAAGGATTACGAAAGCAAGTTTGCTTCGCTTTTGCAAAGACAGCAGCAATAAGTAACCTTATATAAAAAAGCAAAGCGGCTTCAGGAAATTGAAGCCGCTTTTTTATTTATATTTAATTGCTGTTTCTGGGGTTATAAGCATTGACGCATGAATGGGTGACAATCATTACGGAAAAACAAGTTTAATTTAGCAGTCAAATTACATGTCAAAAGAAATTCAATTACAATCAACCATTACCTGCCCTGCTTGCGGGTTTCAAAAAGAAGAAACTATGCCGGCCGACTCCTGCCTGTATTTTTATGTCTGCGATAGCTGTGGTTCCTATATAAAGCCAAAGGAGGGCGACTGCTGCGTATTTTGCAGTTACGGCTCGGTTAAGTGTCCGCCTATACAGGCTGGCAATAACTGTTGTGGTTAATTAATAAAAAAGACATCTATGACGCCCGTCCACGCTTGACCACAAAGAGTTTAAGCGTCCTCGCTTAATAATTAAAAAAGCTCACCTCGCTCTTGCAAATTCCAATTACTCATCGTAATATTGCAATGTATTATGGGATTAACTAAAACAGAAATATTCACCGACGAGCAAAACAGGCTGGCAATATTGCTTAAAGCATTGGCCCACCCCGCACGCATTGCCATTTTACAGCAGATAATTAATGCAAATGCGTGTATCTGCGGCGATCTGTCTACTGAATTGGGACTAGCCCAGGCTACCATATCGCAACATTTAAAAGAATTAAAAACTGCCGGGTTAATACAGGGCACTATTGAGGGGGTTAGCGTATGTTATTGCATCAACCCAACAACCTGGAGCGAATTAAAAAACCAGCTGGGCGGCTTTTTAGATACGGTGGCATTAAATAATACCTGCTGTTAAAAAAAATTAAATTAATCAATCGCAATATTGCAATATAATTAACCTATAGGATCATGACAACAGAAAATGAAATGAAAGAACTGGTAAGGCAAAAATACAGTGAAATTGCTTTGCAGGATAAAGAGACCAACCAGTCTTCCTGCTGTGGTTCCGGATGCTGCACCACCGAAGTGTACAACATTATGAGTGATGATTACAGCACATTGGATGGCTACAACCCAGATGCCGATTTAGGTTTGGGATGTGGAGTACCTACGCAGTTTGCACGTATAAAAAAAGGTGATGTGGTGATAGATCTTGGATCGGGTGCCGGCAATGATTGTTTTGTAGCCCGTGCCGAAACAGGCGAAACCGGGAAAGTAATAGGAATTGATTTTACCGACGCGATGATAACAAAAGCCAGGCAAAATGCCGAAAAACTGGGCTATCATAATGTTGAATTCAGGTTTGGCGACATTGAAAACATGCCGGTTACAGCGAGCATTGCCAATGTTGTAGTAAGCAATTGTGTATTAAACCTGGTACCAAATAAAAATAATGTAATCAAAGATATTTACAGGGTATTAAAACCAGGCGGCCATTTCAGTATTTCTGATATTGTACTGGTGGGTTACCTTCCCGATAAATTAACACATGAGGCAGAAATGTATGCCGGCTGCGTTTCCGGTGCAATTCAAAAGGATGTTTATTTGGAGCTGATCAAAGCAAATGGCTTTGCTGATGTTGTTATCCAAAAAGAAAAGGCAATCGTTATTCCTGATGACATATTATCAAAATACCTGGATCAGGCCGAACTTGATTCATTTAAAAACGGGAATACTGGTATATTTAGTATAACTGTTTACGCCCAAAAGCCCGAAGAAAAAACTTGCTGCGCCCCCGGCTGCTGCAGTTAATTTTTAAATGAT
Source organism: Mucilaginibacter sp. (assembly GCA_029237615.1). GTDB lineage: Bacteria > Bacteroidota > Bacteroidia > Sphingobacteriales > Sphingobacteriaceae > Mucilaginibacter. The sequence goes on along the minus strand of JAQNCM010000420.1, from coordinate 933 downwards.
GAACATTGAAAATTTAATCGAAAAGCACTGGCCCGAAGTAAAGGCCATTTATGAAAGCGGCGTTGCTACCGGCAATGCCAACTTCAGTCACCAGGTACCCAACTGGGACGAATGGGATAGCGCCCATGTAAAGAACTGCCGTTTAGTTGCCGTTGAAAACAACCAGGTTTTAGGGTGGGCTGCGCTGACCGCGATATCAGACCGATGCGTATTTGCAGGCGTGGCCGAAGTAAGCGTATACATTGCCGAAGGATTTCGCGGCAAAGGCATTGGTAAAAAGCTGTTGGCACAATTGGTAAAAGAAAGTGAGCAAAACAACTTTTGGACGCTGGAATCACGAATATTTGCCGAGAACATGGCAAGTATCAAAATCCATGAAGAAAATGGCTTCAGGATAGTGGGCAGCCGTGAACGTATAGGCCAGCTAAATGGCATTTGGCGCGATATCTTGCTGCTAGAGCGCAGAAGTATTGAGGTTGGGGTATAACTATACGCCAAACAACTAAACATTGTTATCTGATAAAAAATGAGTACAAACAATTGTGCCCCTGTGGCCGAACGTAAAAAATTAAATTTCCTTGACCGCTATTTAACTTTATGGATATTTTTAGCAATGGCTATAGGCATAGCTGCGGGGTATTTTATTCCTTCCTCGGCTACGATTATAAATTCCTTTTCAAGCGGAACAACAAATATTCCGTTGGCAATTGGATTAATATTGATGATGTACCCGCCCCTGGCAAAAGTTAAATATGAAAACATGGGCGAGGTGTTTAAGGATACAAAGGTATTGAGCGCCTCGTTAGTATTAAACTGGATAATCGGGCCAATACTTATGTTCGTGCTGGCCATAACTCTTTTAAGAGACCATCCAGCGTATATGGTTGGTTTAATCCTTATCGGGCTCGCACGCTGTATAGCGATGGTAGTGGT